>CAKTPR010000062.1 GCA_934591725.1 uncultured Oscillospiraceae bacterium | reverse complement strand
GCCTCGGAAAAGCAGTACCGGCGCTGGCGCAGCGGCGCGCCCTCGGCGGTGACGGTGAAGTACATTCTGTCCCCCGCCGCGCGGTTTATGCAGTGCGCCTCCATAAAGTCAAGGCAGCTCTTCGATGCGCGCAGCCATTCCTCGCGCGCGCCGTACACATGGCAGAGGTACGCGAATATCCAGCCGCAGCGCCCCTGCATCCACACGCTCTTATCCGTTGAGTATATCTCGCCCCTGCGGTCAAGGCAGGTGTAGACGCCGCCGTTTACCTCGTCCATGCCGTTCTTGAGCCAGAAGTCTATGCTCTTTTTCAGCTCGGACTGTATCCATTCCCTCGCACCGCGCAGTTTTTGTTTGTCCATGATGTTCTCCCCTTTCAGGCTTGTTCATTCATCCGGGTTCCATATTTCATATAGTATCATTAAAGAAAATAATTTTCAAGAGTATTTTTATTTGAAATATTTTTTTATTTATGATGACAGCCGCGGAAAGCCGTGATATAATATATTCAGTTATACCGTTAATTTTTCCTTACAATGGAGGACGCACAGCATGAACTATCTCGGCATTGAAGCAAGCGTCAGGAACCTTCCGGAGCTTGACCGTGATTTCTTCCCGCTCTATAAGTTCAACCACGCCTTTCTCGCCTCGGCGAAGAAGCCCCTCGGCGTCGCCGTGGAGCGCAGCGGCGGTGAGATGGCCGCCGTTCACACATTCATTCACGGCACTGCCGATATGAAAGATGCCGACCGGTATTACATCCGTCGCCTTGTCAAGACCCTGCTCTGGATGAAGGGCGGCTGGCGCGTGTATATCAGCGACGACCGCGATATGTACGAATACATCCGCGGCTGCTTCAGTTCCGGCGGCTGCCAGGAGTTTGACTGGGACTATTTCTCCGAGATATACGAGCGCCCCTTCGAGGTCGTCTGTACCGATGCTCTGCCTGAGGCCAAGGATTCGCCCAAGCCCGCAGGCGGGCACTTCGACGGCTGCCGCATAGGCTTTGACGCAGGCGGCAGCGACCGCAAGGTCTCCGCCGTTATCGACGGCGAGACCGTGTATTCTGAGGAGGTCGTGTGGTTCCCCAAGACGAACTCCGACCCGGACTATCACTATGACGGCATCGTCGCCGCGCTCAAGTCGGCGGCGGCACACATGCCGCGCGTGGACGCGGTTGGCGTGTCGAGCGCCGGCGTGTACATAAACGACCGCACCATGAACGCCTCGCTCTTCCTCAAGGTGCCGAAGGAGCTCTTCGATGCGAAGGTCAAGGACATCTATATCCGTGCCATTACCGATACCTTCGGCAACGTTCCCTTCTGCGTCTTTAACGACGGGGACGTCACCGCGCTTGCCGGGGCGATCAGCCTTGAGGACACGAACATCCTCGGCATCGCTATGGGTACGAGCGAAGCCGGCGGCTATGTCGACGAAAAGGGGTACATCACCGGCTGGCTCAACGAGCTTGCCTTCATCCCCGTGGACGCAAATCCCGGCGCGATGCGTGATGAATGGTCTCTCGATATCGGCTGCGGCGTGAAATACTTCTCGCAGGACGGCGTCATAAAGCTCGCCCCGGCGGCGGGCATCGAGCTTGACAGCGCTCTCTCCCCGGCGGAAAAGCTCAAGGCCGTGCAGGCGCTGATGAACGACGGTGATGAGCGCGCCGCCGCAATATACCGCAGCATCGGCGTGTATCTGGCACACTCGCTCGCGCTCTACCACGATATGTACCACTTCCGCCATGTGCTGCTGCTCGGGCGTGTGATGTCCGGGCGCGGGGGCGAGCTCATCATCAGCGAGTGTGCGCGCGTCCTGCGCGATGAGTACAGTGAGCTTGCGGAAAAGATACACCTCGCCCTGCCGGATGAGAAGTTCCGCCGCGTCGGCCAGTCCGCCGCCGCCGCTTCCCTGCCGGAAATTAAGAAGTAAGGAGATCGCGCACATGAAAAAACACATTGTCTGCTTTGGCGATTCCAACACCCATGGCTACTGCGCAGACCCCAACGATACCGCCGACCACACCGACCGCTTCACCGAGGACGAGCGCTGGACCTGCCTCCTGCAAAAGGCGCTTGGCGAGGATTACCTTGTGCTCGAGGAGGGGCTTTCCGGGCGCACTACTGTTTTCCGCGACCCGCTGCATGAGTGCATGTCCGGGCTCGACGTGATATACTCCACGCTCATGTCGCATGAGCCGGTCGATCTGCTCATCATCATGCTCGGCACGAACGACACCAAGGAGCGCTTCAATGCAAGCCCCGCCTGCATCGGCATCGGCATGGAGCGCCTTGCGATGAAGGCGGAGACCGTCGGCGCATGGCGCGGCGGCAGGCCGAACATCCTCATCGTCGCCCCGCCGCATATCGGCGCAGGACACAACGACCCCGCAATGGGCGTGTCCTGCCACGCGACCTCCATGGGTGTTGCGGAGCAGTACCGCCAGAAGTGCGCCGCACACGGCTGGGCGTTCCTTGATGCTGAGGGCGTCGCGGAGTTCAACACCGTGGACTATATGCACCTCAGCCGCCGCGGGCACAGCCAGCTTGCCGAAGCGCTCGCGCCGCTGGTGCGTGAGCTGACATAATGCTTGGCCGCGTCTTCCGCTATCAGGGCGGGCTATGGCGGGCGCTCAACACGCTGACGGATATCATGGCGCTGAGTGTGCTGTGGCTCCTGTGCTCTCTCCCCGTGCTGACTCTCGGCGCGGCGACGACCGCGCTCTATGACAGCGTTGTGCGCTGCATACGCTATAAACAGCCGAAGCCCTACGCCCGCTTCTTCCGCACTCTTAAAAACGAACTCGTGCCCGGCATACTGCTGACGCTCCTGTGGGGCGCCGTCGCGGCGATCGGGCTGTGGATGCTGACGCTGCTGCGGCAGTACAGCGCCGTGTCGCCCTCCGCCGGGGCGGCGGGCGCGGCGTACTATGTCGCGCTGGTGCTGCCGCTCGGTGCGGCGTGCTGGGTGTTCCCTATCCTCTCGCGCTGTGAGCTCGGCTTCGGCGCGCTGAACAAAACGGCGCTGACCTTTGCCGTGGGGCACCTGCCCTCGACGGTGATCCTCGTGCTGATGACGGCGGAGCTTGCGCGCCTGAGCGTGCGTTGGCTCTTCCCGCTCGCGTTCATGCCGGCGGTGATGATGCTCCTGTGGTCGCTCTTCACCGAGCCTGCGTTCAAAAAGCACGGCGCAGGCATCGCCGCAGAACCGGAACCGGGCACCGCCGATAACGCGGAGATCGTCGAGTGACCGACTCAAAGGCTCCCCTTGTTTTTCAAGGGGAGCTGCCGCCGTAGGCGGCTGAGGGGATAAAAACGCCGGTCTTTCGCTGCACCCGAACCCAACCGTCCGCTCTGCATCTCCCTCCCCAAAAAACAAAGAGCCCTGCACTTTCGTGCAGGGCTCTCCGTTTTGGGAGAAAAGAGAGGATTTATAGGAGTAGAGTAGTAGCAAATTAATTTCCGAGTCCCGGCAGAGTGCTCTGCTGGCTCGACCCGCTGGTCTGCGCGCCGTCGTCAGGTCCCTTCTCATCGAAGGTGAGACTCACGGTGCGGCTCTCGCCGGCTCTGTAAAGCTCGATCTCAACGGTGTCGCCCGCGGAGTGGCTGCTGACAGCGTTCTTGAGATCAGTGTAGCTGGCGATCTCTTCGCCGTCGATTTTGGTGATTATATCGCCCTTTTCGATACCGGCCTTATCTGCGCAGCTGCCGCTCGTTACACCGCCGACGTATGCGCCGACAGGCATATCATAGTACTGGCTGTACATGGAGCTGTAACGGGTGTCTATTTCGATGCCCATATAAGCCTTGCCGGTGACGTAGCCCTTGGTGATAAGGTCGTTTGCGATGGAGACCGCGTCGTTCGCGGGTATCGCGAAGCCTATGCCCTCGACGCCGGTGGCGCTGTACTTGGCGTTGACGACGCCGACCACCTGACCCTGATCGTTATACACGGGGCCGCCGGAGTTGCCGGAGTTGACCGCCGCGTCGATCTGGAACACGTTTATCGAGGTGGTGCTTTCCTCGGTGGTGATGGCTCTGTCCTTAGCGCTGACATGGCCGGTGCTCATGGAGAACTCAAGCTCGCCGAGGGGATTGCCTACGGCGTACACTGTGTCGCCCACGGCAAGCTCGTCGCTGTCACCGAAGGTGACAGGATTGAGTCCTTCAGCATCTATCTTCAAAACCGCGATGTCGTTGTCCTGTTCGGTGCCGACGACGGTCGCGATGTATTTGGTGCCGTCATGGGTCATGACGTTGATGTCGAAATTGCCTTCGTAGGCGTTCTGGATCACGTGGTAGTTCGTGATGATGTAGCCGTCGGAGGAGACGATGAAGCCGGAGCCGCTGACTGCGGCGGAGCTTGTCATACCGAAGAAGTTGCTGTAAGTGATCTCGCTTGAGATGCCGACGACCTGCTGGCACGCAAGGTCATATATGCTCGATGCGGACATCGTGCCGCTTGCTGTGCTGTTCGCGGCGGGGGTGCTGCCGGTATTCACGACCAGCTGCTTTTCCTCGCTGCTCAGCTCGGCTATCTGGCTTTCAAGCTGATCCATCCTGCCGGAGTATCTGCCGCTCATTATCGCGCCGCCGGCAAAGCCGCCGAGCAGTGCGCATATAAGCGCGATGCATACTATCTTTACCCAGCCGCTGCCGGAGCCCTGAGCCTTCGGCTCTTTGGCTTCCTTGATGGGCTTTTCGGGGGGAGTGTAGTATTTCGGAGGAACGGTGCTTTCATCCTCGCGGACATAGTGCGCATCGGAATAAATCTTCTGGGTATATCCGTTTTTGTAATGATATTCGCCGTTGACTCTGTCGGTCGTATCGGCCTGTGGGGTTGAATTTGTGCTTTCCGGGGCTGCCTGCTCCGGATGTTCATCATCATACGGATAATACATAATCGGAACCTTCTTGTCTTCTTTTGGAAAGGTACATGCTGTGTACTTCTCTTGTTTACGTGCCTTACTATACAGGGCATTTATGACGTTGTAATGAACAAAGTCCCAAGAATTTATAAACAAGATGAATACAATGTATGAACCCGTTCCGGTATCAGTATTTTCCGTAGTTTATGTTGAGGTATCCGTCTATCGGCTCAATAGTGGTGTTTTCGGTTATCCACTTGTATGTGCGCGCCGAGTCCGTGAGCAGATCAAGGCTTATGTAGTCATAGACGTAGTCGCTGTAGACATTCGCGCTGCGGCCGACGAACTCCGACATCTCCATGTATATCCACACATTCGTCGTGCGCAGGCGTATCTCCTCGGTGTCGGAAGCAAAGCGCAGGCCGATCGTCCCGTCCTCCGCGTCAGGCACGATGCACTCCGTGTACAGCTCGTATGCCTGCGCCGGTGTCAGTCGGACGGTGTCATTAAGGTAAGTGCCTTCGTCCGCGATGTTCTCGACCGTCAGATAGGCCGTGCTTATGCTCTCCTCCGTGACCGGGATGCGCGGGAAAACTCGCTGCGCGATAAGCTCCGGGCAGTTGAGCAGCCTGTCGAGCGCGCCTATCGCGGAGTCCGGGTCGCTCTCTATTCCATTGCTGTATGGCAGCATGTACAGGCGGCAGACGTGCGTACCGTCCTTGAGGTAATAATTGAGCGGCTCGATGTAGTAGTCGCCGTCGGTTCGATCCGACAGGCTCTTCGACTCTATGAGCTTCTCATGAAACTCGCGGTAAAGCTCCAGCGTCTCCGGCTGGTTTTCGTGCCCGGTGCTGCCCTCGGAGAAGTTTATGTAGTCTATCTCGTCAAGCGGCGGGATGTATTTTTCGTAGCCCGTGACGTCAAGCTCCGCGCACAGCGCAAGCGCCATGAGCGCGCAGCACACCGCGGCGTACTGCTTCCAGCCCTTTGAGAACACCCTCAGCGTTTTCTGTATCAGCATCTCCGAGCCGAACCAGCCGATGAACGCTCCCACCGGCAGCATTGCGATCACGAGTACCGCCGCCGGTACGCCGTAGAGCACATAGTCAAAGAACCAATAATATACCGCGCACGCGAAGGTCAGCGCCCCGCCTATGGCCATGCAGTATTTGAACGCGGGTCTGAGCCAGCTCACGGCCACAACGTCCCCGGCAAGCTCCATGCGTCTCTTGCGGACTATGACGAGTCCGAGTACGGCGAGCACTATCCCCACTATGCAGAAACCGATAAGGTATCCGAGCCATGTGACGGAGTAGGTATAGACGCCGTCTTCCACGCCGGGTACCAGCGTGGATATGACGTCGCCGTTGATGAGAAGCATCTTGACCGGCGAAAGGAAATCGAGCACCGAGCCGTCGTAGGCATAGCCGTATACCAGCACGGACAGCAGCGCCTCCACCGCGTGCTCAAGCAGCACCGCCGCAATGTTTATAACGCCGTAGAGCGCCGGGAGCACCAGCAGGTTTCCCGTCAGCGCGGCGCAGAAAGCTGCCAGCCCGAAGAAAGCCGTGCTGCACATGAGCGACGTTGCCAGCCGTATCATCATATATGATGCGATAACGTTCGGCGTTCCCGCAAGGATGATCCACGCCGCCGCCCAGACGAGCAGATCGGTGATAAGCATCGGCGCAAGCCCCGTGATGAAGGCCGTGCAGAACATCGTCTCCCGGCGCAGCGGCAGGGCGTTTGCAAGTCCGCATCTGCGCGTATCGTACAGATAGCTGAACACCGCCATCGCGATGAGCACGGCAAAAACGAACGTGACCGGGAACTCAAACCTGCACGTTTCGAGAACGTGGCGGTTCACACCGTATATTTCGAGCAGGCTGCCGCGGAGGTTAAAACGCAGCTTGCTGAGCAGGTTCACCGGAAACACGAATATCATCGCCGCGAAGTACGCCGTCCACAGCGGCCAGAAGCGCTTGAGCAGATTCAGCGCAACGGCCTTGTTAAAGAATGATATCTTTGATCTCACTGTCAGCGCCTCCCAGCTCATAAATAAATATCTCCTCCAGCGTCAGCGGCAGCACGTCTATGAAAAACGGCTGCGCCGCGGCAAGAACGTTCGTCACTTCCTCCGCCGTACCGCGCACTATCAGCTGATACAGCCGCCCCGTGACGCTTTTGTGCAGTATCTTGAGTCCTTCCGGCAGCTCTCTGTCCTCCGGCAGCGCGAGCTGCACCTTGACAGTGCTGTCCTGAAGCTCGCACAGCGGGCGCTGGAGAAGCATCCTGCCCCCGTTCATTATGCCGACGTGGTCACACACATCCTCAAGCTCGCGCAGGTTGTGCGAGGATACGAGCACCGTCGTCCCCCGCTCCGCGACGTCCGCGAGCAGCAGCTTCATTACCTGCCTGCGCATCACCGGGTCGAGCCCGTCGAGCGGCTCATCGAGCAGCATATACTTCGGGCAGAGCGACAGCGCCAGCCAGAACGCCGCCTGCTTCTGCATCCCCTTTGAAAGCCGCTTGAACGAGCGCTCCGGTGCTATCCCGAATGCCGGGGCAAGCTTGTTGTAGCGCTCCTCGCTGAAGCTTGGATACATTCGCCGGTAGAGCAGCATCATGTCCTTCACCGATGCGCCGGGGTAGTAGAACACCTCGTCCGGTATATATGCTATCTGCGCCTTTACCGCAGGGTTTTCAAACACCGCCTCGCCGTCATAGAGCACCTCGCCCTCGTCCTGCCGGAGTATCCCGGCCATGTGGCGTATCAGCGTCGACTTGCCTGCACCGTTCGGCCCGACAAGTCCGTAGACCGCGCCGTCCGGTACGGATATATCCAGCCCGTCGAGCGCGGTGAAGCCGTCAAAGCTCTTCCGCAGGGATCTGACTTCTATCATCTGTCTCTCCTCCTTGTATCATGGCGCGCATTTCCTCCCCGCTCACGCCGAGGCTGTGCAGCTCCGCCGTCAGTGCCGAGAGCTTTTCCATAAGCTCCGCCTTACGTGCCTTGGCGGCGTCGCTCTCGCGGCTGACATAGCTGCCCTTGCCGGGCACAGAGACGGTGTAGCCCTCCGCCTCAAGCTCCCGGTAGGCGCGCTGGATCGTGTTCGGGTTTATCGTCAGGCTGACGGCAAGCTCCCTTACCGACGGCAGCCTGCTGCCCTCGGTGAGCACGCCGTTTATGATAAGCTGACGCAGGCCGTCCTTGACCTGCTCATATATCGGCCGCGAATCGCGGTAGTTCAGCTGTATCATTCATATTCCCCCTGTGCTAACTGTACTAATTTAATTAATACGGTTAATATATACCACTCCCCTGCTTCTCTGTCAATACGCCGAAATCTTAATTTTTTCGATAGCAAAAACATCGCCGCTCAAAGCTTGAGCGGCGATGTGATTTTGTAATATTCAGAAGCAGTAGATCATAGGGCAGCCGCAGGTCTGGCCGCACAGCAGCTGAGAGCCGCAGAGCGCCAGCCACAGCGGACTTAGATTCACACGGTGGCCGTAGCCGGTGGAGTAGCTGTCATAGAAATCGCGTCCGCTTTGCAGCTGTTCGAGCAGGCGGCGGTACTCCTCGTTGCCCGGCTCTATTTCGACCGCGCGCTTGGCATGCTCCAGCGCCGTGACCTTGTTGCCCATGTACATGTTCGCCCCGGCGGAGAGGTAGTACCACTTGCCGTCGCGCTCCGACATCGGAACTCCGGAGAGCGCGTTGAGCGCTTCGCGGTACATACCGTTGCGGATGTAATTTTTCGCGGCGGTGTATTCGCTGCGTTCGGTCTGACGGTTCTGCTGCGCGTTCGACCAGCCGGTGAAATCGCCCCAGCTCGTCCACGGGTTCCAGCCGTACTGCTCATACTGGCCGTACTGAGCCCCGCCGTAGCCGTTACTGGCCTGCTGACCATATGCGCCCGCCTTGGCGGTGCCGTTCTTTATCTGGTCGTAGGCGGTGTTGATGTCGTTCATCTTCCGCGCGGCCTCTTCGTCACCGGGGTTAAGGTCGGGGTGGTATTTCTTCGTAAGCTCGCGGTACGCCTTTTTTATTTCTTCGTCCGACGCGTCGGGAGAGACGCCCAGAACCTTGTATGGATCCTGATACATTTACAGGCCCTTTCTGCTGTATTTCTTATTGAATTGTGCCCACAGCCCTACACACAGTATATTTTGCATCAGTCCCGCGTCCTGTACCAGCGGGAGCTTATCGAAATAGAACACGCATTCGCCGAGCTGCATCTTCAGTATATCCCTGAAGCGCTGCTCGTTATCCTCCCGCCCGGCGTAGTCCTTGAACGGGTTATAGCTGCCGGAGGCGGCGTCGTCCTCAAGGTCGATGATCGCGTCGCACAGGTAGATGAAGCGCCCCAGCGCGTGAGCCATCCGGCCAAGCGTATCCGACCAGCGGTCTTCCTTATAGATAAAGAGCTGCTCCATAAGCTCGCCGAAGGTGTCGGCGGCGGCGTCAGGCTCGCAGAGCCCTGATTTTTCTATCTCGCCGAGCTTCTCGATCGAGCGCTGCATCGCATCGCACTGCCGCGGATAGCGCTCGGAGATCTCCTCGTACCAGCGCTTGAGCGTCCTTGCCTCGGCGTAGGCCGTAAGACTGCGGTCGTCATGCCAGTCGTCCAGACATTTGAGATAAGCCAGTGCGACGTTCATGTTCGCGGCATAGCCGCTTATCTCGTTCGTCATCCACTGCTGCCGTTTGGCCGGGTGGCGCGGACAGACGCTCTCCCCGTGCTCCTCCTCCGGTTCATAGAGCGAGGAGAGCAGCAGCACAAGAAAGGTCAGGTCATAATTGAGCGTGAGCCTTGCGGCGGAGCCGAAGCAGCGGTCAAGGCTGCGGCACAGCCCGCAGTAGAACTCCTTATAGCGCTGCTGCTGTTCCTCTTCAAGCAGCTCCGATGCTGCAACAAGATACCCGAACATATCAGGTTTTCCCCGTGAACGAGGTGCCGCACTTGCGGCAGACTATATTGACCTTGCCGTGCCCTCTCGGAACGCGCAGCGCCGTCTTGCAGTTGGGGCAGGTGAAGAACTTATAGTCCTTGCGCTGCACCCAGCGCTCGTGCCGCACCCTGAGCGCGGCGGAGACCTTGTACCTTGCGCGGATATACTTCCCGTTTTCCTCGCGGCGCTTATAGACGTTGCGGGAGAGCATACGGAAGTATGCGTACGCCAGCAGCACGAATACAAGCGGATATACATATCTGCCTATCCCGTCCTTGAATATCGCCGCGATCAGAAGCAGCACGATATCGACGAGCAGCAGAAAACGATTTAACTGGTCGTTGCCGTTGCGCCCGGCCATGAAGCGCGCAATTTTTTCTCTCATAGTCCACCTTCGCTGATTTCATAGGCATTGTCTGTCTTTTTTCTAAGAGAGCATTTTACCACAATGCGTATGCAAAACATCAAGAAAGTGTTAACTTCGGTTAAGAATCTGATATTCCCGATTATTTTTTGCTTTTGCACTCAAGCGACAGGCGTATTATCTCCTCGCACAGCTGCGGATATTCAAGTCCCTCAAGCTTCGCAGCCTTGGGGATGAGGCTGTTCGGCGTCATTCCGGGCAGGGTGTTGACCTCAAGGCACCATGCGCGCCCCTCGCTGTCGATGATGAAATCGCTGCGGGAATAGACTGAGAGACCAAGCGCGTTGTGGAACTTCAGCGCCGCTTCGCAGACGGTCTGTCTGTCCCTCTCGCTGATGCGGGCGGGGCAAATTTCCCGCGCGCCCTCGTCGCCGCTCTGGTACTTGGCAACATAGTCAAAGGTCGAGCCCTCAGGCGGGACGATCTCGATGGGGCTCAGACAGTGGCCGCCGAGGACGGGTACCGTGACCTCGGTGCCGTGTATCTTCTCCTCGACGACGATGCGGTCGCCGTACCTGAGGATATTGCGCAGGGCAGCCTCCAGCTCCTCGCGCGTGTCGGGCAGCTCCACGCCGATGGACGAGCCGCCGTTCACGACCTTCACCGCGCAGGGCAGCGGCAGCGTATCGAGCAGGTCTGGGATATCGTCCTCACCGTAGACGACCTCGCGCCACGGCGCGGTACGGATGCCGTAGCTGTCCATGACGCGCTTGGCTACGGCCTTATCCATAGCCATCGCGCTGCTGAGCGGACCGGAGCCGGTATAGGGAACGCCGAGCAGATCGAGCGCGGCCTGAATTTTGCCGTCCTCGCCGTCAGCGCCGTGCAGGCCGAGAAAGACGCAGTCGGCAAGTTCGCATATCTCAAGCACGTTCTTGCCGAGACGGCTCGGACTCCTGAGTCTGCGCGCGGCCTTGACCGCCTCAAGGTCGGGCGCTTTTCTTTCAACTGCGACGCTGCCGCAGAAGCCGTCAGGGACATCGAAAGCGTCCTCAAGTGCGCCGTCATAATTCTCAAGCCCCATGAACATATCGACGAATATAGCCTTATGGCCGAGGCTGCGCAGGGCTTTGCACACGGAGGTGCTCGTGACGAGCGCGACCTCGCGCTCGGTGCTTATCCCGCCGCCTAAAACAACGATCTTCAAGGATGATTCTTCCTTTCAAAGAAAAATAGATATCTCCAATAAGATACCACAACTGCGCCGCGAGTACAAGAAAAAAGGAGCGGGTAAAACAAATGATTTGAAAGAGTTTCGGAAATATATTATAATGGATATCAGAACAAACAGAAAGGAGCTTCGCGTGAACATGGACTATATGGAACAAAGATTATTCGACCTGTATGACAAATATCTTTACAGCTATGATGAGCTCCGGAAAAAGGCGCTGGCGGAGACCTGCTACACAGAATACTCCAAAGGCGGAGAGGGCACGCACAGGGGCTACTACTGCCCAAGCCCCGTGATAGACTTAGTCATAGGCAATGTGAGCCGCGGCAGGCTCTTAAAGCGGCGCCCGGCAGCCAACTATGACTATATCTATTATCTGAACGAAGCGCGGCAGATCATCATGGTCGATGCTTTTGCCACATGGAAGGACGACTGGCTTAAGTACTACAAGAAAGCCCTGTACACAAGAGAGTTTATCTTCCACGAGGAGAATGCCGAAACATCCGTGGAGTATCATCTGAATTCGCTTTTAGGCTACATCCATATGTACTCTGCATCGCTGTGCGATTATGATGCGGGAAAGCTCCGCGCATACAGGCATTTGAACATGTACACATATCGCAGAGATGACGGGAGCTTCTATGCCGAAAGGGACTCATATACGCTCTATGCAGAGGATTATGAGTACGACGATTCCGGGCTGATGTGCAAAGCTGTATGGGGCGAAAAATTCGTGCACAAAAAAGAAACCAGCCCCGGCAAATTCGAGCTTGCCGACTACACGCAGGAAAATCCGTTCAGGTTCTTCCATAACGAAGAGGGCTTCATGTATGCGTATAAGTCCTTGGAGCCGAGACCCGACGGACTTGACCCGATGTACTATGTCGCAAAAAGCAAGCTGAGGAAAATATAGAGACGCAAATGAGAAAGTTCGTTATCGATAAAGTTCTATATTTGCTATTCGGGATCGCCATAGGAATAGGGATATATGTATTTGAAAGATACATGGTATTGAC
>CAKTPR010000061.1 GCA_934591725.1 uncultured Oscillospiraceae bacterium | reverse complement strand
GCTCGGAGCTATTGCATATTCCAGAGTCTTGCATACAGTCCGACTTTTTCCATAAGCTCATCATGCGTACCGGTTTCTGCGATCCGACCTTGCTCCATGACATAGATCCGATCACAGTTCCTGACGGTAGTCAGGCGGTGGGCGATTATAATGCAGGTCGTATCACTGCCGGCCTGAGAGATCGTATTCTTGATCAAGGACACAGATGTCCGCATTCTTTTCCTTGGTCAAAATGCGCCATTGGTTCTGTACTTCCTCATAATTGCGTCCCAGCCGGTCGATGCTCTGTATCATGAGCAGATCGCCTGGCTTTATTTTTTTCAGCAGCTTCTTATATTGCGGTCGCTCAAAATCCTTGCCCGATCTCTTGTCAATGAAGATAAACTCTTCCTTCACGCCAATGCCGTGCATGGCAGCAAGCTGCCTGTCCTCGTTCTGGTCTTTGCTGGATACTCGTATATAGCCGTATATGTTCATTCCGGTCGCCTCCCACTGTGCGTTTGTAAAAGGATATCAGGCATGGCAGGCTCCCGGCAACTCCATGCTCGCGACCGGCGATGCGCTCAACGCAGCCCTCGCGATATAACAGATATAACAAATCCCCCGGAAGCTCCGCATCAATGCGAAGCTTCCGGGGGATCGTTTTATTTACTTTTAATTATTCACACCATGGTGCGCGTCGGGGCTGCTCATGTCAAGGGCACGGAAGGTGTAGCCGTTCTGCAGGCCCCAGATTATGACGGATTCCACCGCGTTCACGCTGAAGTCCTTTATATCATGCTGAAGGACAACCGCCGCTTTCATGCCGCGGCAGCCAGACTCAATGTTGGAGATAACGACGTCCGTCTTCGTTGTCTCTCCCGCATCGCCTGAGGACACGTTCCAGTCAAAGTACTTATAGCCCATGTCGGTGAGCGCTTCCGTCAGGCGGGACATTATGCCCGGATTGAAATTGCTGACAGTGTTGGAGCTTCCGCCGGGGAAACGGCAAAGCTGCGTGTAGCTGCCGGTCTGTTCGTATATGATCTCCTCCATGGCGTTGAAGTCGTTGAAGAAGGCTTCCTCGCTGGAGTAGATAGTCTTATAGTTGTGAGAATAGCTGTGTACGCCGACGGAGTGCCCCTCGTTCACCTCGCGGGCGATCAGGTCATAGTACTTGGAGTTTGCCGCCGTGACGAAGAAGGTTGCCTTCACGTTATACTCCGCCAGCACGTCCAGAAGCTTTGAGGTATACGGCCCCGGCCCGTCGTCAAAGGTGAGGTAAATGGTCTTGCCGTCGGGGTTCACAACGTCCGGCCTGTTCGCAGGAATGACCGTGACGCTGCGCGTCACGCTGACGGACTCGCCCGTCTCGCTCGTTAGGCTGTAGACTATCTGATAATCCCCCGCGATATAGGGCACAACGTCGCTGTCCACCTGCACAAGCGAGGTCAGGTCGTCCCCCAGCCCGTCCGTCGCCGTATAGCCGGGGTCGGTGAAATCGGTGCGCGCGGTGAACACCATGTTCTCATCGCCGTTCAGGATAATGCGCGGCTCGGTCTTCGCGTACTTTATCTCGCGCACGGCGGTCGCGGTGTTCCCGGACGAATCCGTGACGGTGTAGGTCACCTTGTCCTTATCCTCGGTGCGGATGACCTTTGAGGTGAGGTCGCCATCGCAGCTGTCAAAGGCGGTGTAGCCCTCCTCCTCGTAGCCGTCCATCCAGCTCGCCTCATAGCCCTCTATGTGCTTGAGCTCTATCTCCGGCGGCGTCGTGTCTATAACGGTGACGTGCCGCTCGGTCGCATAGTCCGTGAACATCCAGCGCGTCCAGTATTTCAGCGTATAGCTGCCGAGCTTCGAGGTATCGACGCTGCCCTCGACCGCAACGTGCAGGCGCTGCGTCCCCTCGCCGAAAAGCTTGCCGTAGGTCACGGCGTACACGCCCGGCTCCTCGTACGTTTCGCCAAATTCCTGCGTCATGTTATCCGAGCCCGTCACGTAAAAGCGCACGTGGCGCGCGTCTATTATCACGGCCAGCGCCGCAATGGCCACGATGTATGCCAGCAGCACCAGCAGTATTACTTTCAGTCTCCGGCGGGTTCTGTCTCTCCCCTGCCGCGTATCCATTTCTTTCATCTTTATCCTTATTCCGTTCAACGATTTTATTTTGTATATGTTGGTATTATACACCCTTTTCCCCGACAATGGAACCGGCGGAAATAAAATCTCTGCTGTCTGTTTCTAAACTTTATTTAAGAATTAACACTTTTCCCGGCTTAGTTTTTGTTGATATATGCCAATAATTCTGGTATATTATAGGTTTGTCGGGAGACAAAAATTTTATCTCTGCGGCAGCCAGCCGCAGGAAAGGAAGAAACATGAAAAATACCGAAAAAACCATGGACAGGATCGTGGCTCTGTGCAAGAACAGAGGCTTCATTTTCGCCGGCTCCGAGATCTACGGCGGCCTTGCCAACACCTGGGACTACGGCCCGCTCGGCGTTGAGCTGAAGAACAACATCAAGCGCGCATGGTGGAAGAAGTTCGTGCAGGAGAACCCGTACAACGTCGGCCTCGATGCCGCTATCCTCATGAACCCGCAGACCTGGGTCGCCTCCGGCCACCTGAGCGGCTTCTCCGATCCGCTGATGGACTGCCGCGAGTGCCACGAGCGCTTCCGCGCGGACAAGCTTATTGAGGACTGGTGCAGTGAGACCGCCTTCGAGCTGCCCAAGCCCATCGACGCCTTCTCTCAGAGCGAGATGAAGGACTTCGTCGAGGAGCACAACATCCCCTGCCCCACCTGCGGCAAGCATAACTTCACCGATATCCGTCAGTTCAACCTGATGTTCAAGACCTTCCAGGGCGTCACCGAGGACGCGAAGAACACCGTCTACCTCCGTCCTGAGACCGCGCAGGGCATCTTCACAAACTTCGTGAACGTCCAGCGCACCACCCGCCGCAAGCTGCCCTTCGGCATCGGCCAGATCGGCAAGAGCTTCCGCAACGAGATCACTCCGGGCAACTTCATTTTCCGTGTGCGCGAGTTCGAGCAGATGGAGCTTGAGTTCTTCTGCCAGCCGGGCACCGACCTTGAGTGGTTCGACTACTGGCGCAGCTTCTGCCATAACTTCCTGCTCTCCATCGGCCTGAAGGACGAGAACCTCCGCCCGCGCGACCATGACCCCGAAGAGCTTTGCTTCTACTCCAAGGCAACTACCGACTTTGAGTTCCTCTTCCCCTTCGGCTGGGGCGAACTCTGGGGCGTTGCCGACCGCACCGACTACGACCTGACCCAGCACCAGACCGTCTCCGGTCAGGATCTGACCTATTACGATCAGGAGAAGAACGAGCACTATATCCCCTACGTTATCGAGCCGTCCCTCGGCGTCGAGCGTACCGTGCTCTCCGTCCTGTGCGACGCTTATGACGAACAGGTCGTCGGTCAGGACAAGAAGGGCAATGACGATATACGCACCGTGCTGCACCTGCATCCCGCTCTCGCTCCGTTCAAGTGCGCGATCCTGCCGCTGAGCAAGAAGGAGATCCTCACCGGCCCCGCAATGGAGCTTTACAACGAGCTGAGTAAGGACTTCATGTGCGACTATGACGAGACCGGCTCCATCGGCAAGCGCTACCGCCGCGAGGATGAGATCGGCACTCCGTTCTGCATCACCTTTGACTTCAACACCGTCGGCACTGAGACCGACGAGGCCGACCACTGCGTCACCGTCCGTGAGCGCGACAGCATGGAGCAGGTACGTATCCCCATCAGCGAGGTAAAGGCGTACATCTCCGAGCGTATCAAATTCTGAAATCAGGTGAATATATAATGAAGTACGGTTTCATTAAGACCGCCGCCGCGTCCCCTGTCATCAAGGTCGCGGATGCGGAGTATAACGCCCAGCGTGTTATTGAGTGCATCGCGGACGCCAAGGCCAAGGGCGTCAAGATCCTCGTTTTCCCGGAGCTCACCCTCACCGGCTGCTCCTGCTTTGACCTTATCGCCCACCGCGTAATTCTCGACGGGGCAAAGGCCGCTCTCGCAAAGGTCATCGCCGCGACTGACGGCACGGATATGCTCGTCTTCGTCGGCCTGCCCTACGCCGCAGGCTCCCGCATCTACAGCTGCGCCGCCGCCATTTGTGACGGTGAACTGCTGGGTCTTGTTCCCAGAGAGAATGTCGAAGGCTCCCACTTCCAGAGCTATGACGACGATGAAGCGCTCGACGTCACCGTAGGCGAGTATGACAGCTTCCTGTCCTCCGATGTTCTGTTCGAGCACGCCTCCATGCCCGACCTGAAGGTCGCGGTGGAGCTCGGCGCGGACATGGACGCCGTCACCTCCCCCGCCCTGCGCCACGCGCTCTCCGGCGCTACTGTCATCGCGCAGATGGCCTCCTTCCCCGAGACCGTCACCTCCACCGATGAAGCGGAACTGAACCTGCGCTATGAGTCGAAGAAGCTGCGCTGCGGCATAGTCATGGCCGCTCCCGGCAAGGGCGAGAGCACTACCGAGAACGTCTATTCCGGCCTGTGCATGGTCGCCGAAAACGGCGTCATCCTCGCCTCCGACGAGAAGGAAAACAGCCTTGCCGTCAGCGAGATAGACATTGAGCACATGATAAACCTCCGCCGCGCAAAGGGCAGCTTCGACGTGTGCGATTATCCGCACTACGTCTGCCCGTGGGGCGGCGAGCTTGAGGACACCTCCCTCACCCGCACTTACCAGAAGCACCCGCACCTACCCGAAAAGGCAGAGGATCTGCCCACCTACTGCGAGCGTATGCTCGATATCCAGGTCTCCGGCCTTGTAAAGCGCATGGAGTACGCAGGGCTCGACCACTGCGTCGTCGGCATCTCCGGCGGTGTGGACTCCACCCTTGCCGTCATGGTCAGCGCCATGGCCGTGAAGAAGATGGGGCTTCCGAGCACGAACGTCATCGCCTGCACTCTGCCCTGCTTCGGCACCTCCTCCCGCACCAAGTCCAACGCCATCGTTGTCGCCGAGCAGCTCGGCGCAGAAGTCCGCGTTATCGACATCGGCAAATCCGTCTACCAGCACTTTGACGATATCGGCCATGCGCATGACGATTACTCCATCGCCTTTGAGAATGCGCAGGCGCGCGAGCGCACTCAGGTGCTCATGGACATCGCCAACAAGGTCAACGGCCTTGACGTCGGCACCGAAGACCTCAGCGAGTTTGTCGACGGCTGGTGCACCTACAACGGCGACCATATCAGTATGTACGACGTGAATCTCGGCCTGACCAAGACCCAGGTGCGCGCGAACGTCAGCTACATCGCCGGCAAGACCGAGGACAAGGTTCTCAAGGCCGCGCTCTATGACGTGCTTGACTGCCCCGTCACCCCGGAGCTTCTGCCGATACATGACGACCTCATCGAGCAGAAGAGCGAGGACGCCGTCGGCTCTTACAGCCTTCAGGACTTCTTCACCCACAAGATGATGATCTGCGGCTTCTCCCCGGCAAAGACGCTCAAGCTCGCCAAGGCCGCTTACGGCGACGAGTTCAGCGACGAGGAGCTGCTGCGCTGGATCACCAGCTACTGCAAGCGCTACTTCTCGCAGCAGTTCAAGCGCTCCTGCCTGATGGACGGCCCCGCGGTCGAGGCTTTCTCCGTCTCCCCGCGCACCGGCTTCCTCATCCCCTCCGACGCCGAGAACACCATGTTCCTCAGCAGTCTGGCAGACAGATAAAACCTGTTGTCCCTCCGTTCACCATGAACGGAGGGATTCTTTTATAATTGCTTGCCAGCTTTTTATTTTTCGTTGCAAGATGGCGAGTCTTGTTTTATAATTGACTCACAAATTATTGGAGGTGCAATATGTTTAGCAACGAATACTTAAAGAGAGTTTATGCTGACGTCGAGCGCCGCGACGCACATGAACCCGAATTTCTTCAGGCCGTGCGCGAGGTTTTCGAGTCTCTTGAGCTTGTTATCGACAAGCACCCCGAATGGGAAAAGGCCGGGCTTATCGAGCGCTTTGTCGAGCCTGAGCGCGTTGTTGAGTTCCGCGTTCCCTGGGTGGACGACCAGGGCGTGACCCGCGTCAACCGCGGCTTCAGAGTGCAGTATAACTCCGCCATAGGCCCCTACAAGGGCGGTCTGCGCTTCCACCCCTCCGTGAACCTCTCCGTTATAAAATTCCTCGGCTTTGAACAGGTTCTGAAAAACTCCCTGACCACGCTCCCCATGGGCGGCGGCAAGGGCGGCTCCGACTTTGACCCCAAGGGCAAGTCCGACGCCGAGGTCATGCGCTTCTGCCAGAGCTTTATGACCGAGCTTTACCGCCACATCGGTCAGTTTACCGACACCCCCGCCGGTGACATCGGCGTCGGCGCGCGCGAGATCGGCTACCTCTTCGGTCAGTATAAGCGCATTGTCGACCGTTTCGACGGCGGCGTGCTCACCGGCAAGGGTCTGAGCTACGGCGGCTCCCTTGCGCGCACCCAGGCCACCGGCTACGGTCTGTGCTACTTCTCCGCCGAAGCTCTCAAGTATCAGAGAAACGACAGCTATGAGGGCAAGACCGTCGTCGTCTCCGGTTCCGGCAACGTCGCACAGTACGCGGCTGAGAAATGCACCCAGCTCGGCGGCAAGGTCGTCGCGATGAGCGACTCTCAGGGATATGTCTACGACCCCAAGGGCATCAATCTTGAGAAGCTCTTTGACATCAAGCAGAAGCGCCGCGCGCGCATCAGCGTTTATGCGCAGGAAGTCCCCGGCTCCGAGTACCACGAGGGCTGCAGGAATATCTGGAGCGTCAAGTGCGACATCGCTCACCCCTGCGCATCCCAGAACGAGATGGACGCCGAGGGCGCGCAGAAGCTCGTCGATAACGGCTGCATCGCCGTCTTCGAGGGCGCGAACATGCCGCTGACTCCTGAGGCGATTGAGATCGTCAAGGCAAACGGCCTGCTCTACTCCCCCGGCAAGGCCTCGAATGCCGGCGGCGTCGCGACCTCCGGGCTTGAAATGAGCCAGAACTCCATCCGCATGTCTTGGAGCTTTGACGAGGTCGATGAAAAGCTGCACGGCATCATGCAGGAGATATACAAGGCCTGCTATGACGCCTCCGTCGAGTGCGGCAAGCCCGGCGATCTCATGGTCGGCGCGAACGTCGCGGGCTTCCTTAAGGTCGCAGACGCGATGATGGCTCAGGGCATCGTCTGATATAAGGATCCCTTTGGCAAACCGAACCGGCAGAGCTAAGGCTCTGCCGGTTTTTACTTGCCGTAAGGCGGGAATGATGTTATAATCAGTCAAACGAGGGGAGGTTCTCCAATGACCAACATCACCGCAAAAATGGCACACAGCAAAGAATCTGTGGAGCTTATGTGCATCACGCAGTACAACACCTTTGAGTTCGGCAAGAAAGTCGCCCTGTATGTGGTCGCCATTGCACTTGTCGTTTTCGGCATAGTGGGAAAAGTTTCCACGAGCATTTCGCTCGTCTGCATCATGATAGGCTGCTTCATGCTGACCGGCAGCAACGCCGTGGCAAAGTCCCGCGCGGACGCCGTGATAAAGCAGCTCGGCGGGCAGCTGCCTGTTTTTAACTACAGCTTCGGCCCCACCAAGTTCAGCTACAATCCCGATACCGAGCCTGTAAGCTACACTTCCTTTTCCCGTCTTGCGGAGGACAGCAATTATCTGTATATGTTCCTCCAGAACCGCGCGGCCTTCATGGTGCAGAAGAACACCGTCTCCGGCGGCAGCGTGAACGACCTCAAGGATCTCATCACGCGCAAATCCGGGCTCTCTTGGAAGCAGCCAGTGACGCTGCTGAACTTTGGTCTGAGAAGCTTCTCGAACCTTGACGACAGATTTCAGGGGCCACGGCTCTGATCTGACACGAATTTGGCGTTGACTCGCGCTCCTCTTCCATATTATAATAGTTACACCAACACCGTTATAATTTCAGAAAGGAGCGTGTTAAATGAAGCTGATATGGTACGGGCATTCATGCTTTAAGGTCATCTGCGAGAACGGGACGGTGGTCTTCGACCCCTATGCTCCCGGCTCCGTTCCGGGGCTTGAGCTGCCGGAGCTGAAGGCTGACGCGGTGATATGCAGCCACGGGCACAGCGACCACTGCGCACCGGAGCGGATCATTCTTTCCGGGCACAAGCCCGAAATGAAGCTGCGCCAGATCGAGACCTTCCACGACAGCAAGCACGGCGAAAAGCGCGGCAGGAACCTCGTCTCCGTTATCTCCTCCGAGGGTATGAACCTCGCGCATCTCGGCGATCTCGGCCATGAGCTGTCGGGCGCACAGCTTGAGGAGCTCGGCCGCATCGATGTGCTGCTCATCCCCGTCGGCGGGTATTACACCATTGACGCCGCGCAGGCCAAGCGCATTACCGACGCTGTGAAGCCCAGGATCATCGTCCCCATGCACTACCGCCGCGGCGCGCAGGGGCTCCAGCAGGTCTGCGGGGTCGACCGTTTTCTTGAGCTGTTCCGCTCTGCCGATATCAAGGTGCTCTCCCGGCACAGCCTTGAGATCACCGCCGATACGGAACCCGGCGTGTATGTTTTCCCATGGCCGGAGCTTCTTTACAGCAAAGAGACGCAAAGCGAATAACGCGAAAACTCGGCACTGCATTTGCAGCGCCGAGTTATTTTATAGGGGTATCTGTTCTTCGTCAATACGCCTGTGCGTTATACCTATGCTTTTCTATTACAAAAAGCGAGAAAGTTGATCGCCTCTTGTATTTCCGAGCCACACGCGTTTTCTACATAATTTGCATCCAAACCGGCGCAGCTATATACATCTCCCAAATAATCTATTATATGTTCGCACAACTTACCATCACCGTAAATCTGTGATGCCGTAACAGGAAAATATTGACGAATATTTGTTTCATGGGCACGCTGTAAGTATTTATTGATAATTCCTATTGCTTTTTCTTCGCTCACCATACATTATATTCTCCAATATTTTGAACTTTTGGCCCACCAAGATACTGCTTTTCCTATTTTGTTTAAGACAACTGTGCTTTGTATATCCGGTAACAGCATTTGCAGCTGTCTATAGTTCACTTAGCAATCATGTATATTCTCACACACCGCTTGCGCCGTAGTTCGACAGCACGCGTGCGGAAGGATCGTCGACATCGCAGCCCTTCCAGCTCTTGTTCGGCATCCAGAAATCGACCACCATGTCACTCTGGCCGGGGTAATACTTCTCGAATATCTCGCGGTAGAGAAGCGACTCCTTGGTGAACGGGCGCGCATGGTCATACTTCATGCGCTTTTCCTCGTACTCCTCATCGGTGTAATATGACGCGGCGTACTCCTTGAGGTCGTCAACGAGGGAGTGGCCGACAGCGTCGGAGAACGCGGCCTTCTCGCGGTAGAGGATATCGTGCGGGAGCCAGTCGCCCTCAAAGGCGTGGCGCAGCAGGTACTTGCCCTTGCCGTAGGTGTTCATCTTCATCGCCGGGTCAAGGCTCATGACGTATTTTACAAAGTCAAGATCGCCGAACGGTACGCGCGCCTCAAGGGAGTTCACGGAAATGCAGCGGTCGGCGCGGAGCACATCGTACATGTGCAGCTCGCGTATGCGCTTCTCGGCTTCCTTCTGGAATTCCTCGGGTGAGGGTGCAAAGTCGGTGTATTTATAGCCGAAGAGCTCATCGGAAATTTCGCCTGTCAGCAGCACGCGGATATCGGTCTGCTCATGTATCGCCTTGCACAGCAGGTACATGCCCATGCTGGCGCGGATGGTCGTGATGTCATAGGTGCCGAGGATATAGATAAGCTTATCAAGCGACGCGATAACATCATCGCGCGTGATGATGACCTCGGTGTGCTCGCTGCCGATGTAGTCTGCGACTTCCTTGGCGTACTTGAGGTCTATCGCATCCGTCGCCATGCCGATGGCAAAGGTGCGTATGGGCTTGTCGCTTTTGCGGGCGGCAACGGCGCAGACGAGCGAGGAATCAAGCCCGCCGGAGAGCAGGAAGCCCACCTTCGCGTCGGCGACAAGGCGCTTCTCGATACCGGCGACGAGCTTTTCATGTATCTTCGCGCAGGCCGTTTCAAGGTCGTCATGGCAGACGCTCTCGACCCTGGACATATCGGCATAGCAAACGAACTTTCCGTCGATGTAATAATGTCCGGGAGGGAACGGCATGATCTTCCCGACGAGGCCGACGAGGTTCTTCGGTTCGCTGGCAAAGACTATTTCACCGGAATCGGTATAGCCGTAATAGAGCGGGCGGATGCCGATGGGGTCGCGCGCGGCGACAAAACCACGTGTCTTGGCGTCATAGATGATGAGCGCAAACTCTGCGTCGAGCATCCTGAACATATCCGTGCCGTACTGCTCGTACAGGGGCAGGAGTATCTCGCAGTCGGACTCGCTCTTAAACTTGTAGCCCTTGGCGATAAGCTCCTCGCGCAGCTTCTCAAAGCCGTATATCTCGCCGTTGCAGACGGCGTAGCTGCCGTGCAGCTCGAACGGCTGCATCCCCTCCGGGTGCAGACCCATGATGGCAAGCCGGTGGAAGCCGAGCAGGCCGCGCCCGGTATCCACGTAACGGGTATCGTCCGGCCCTCTGGATACCGTTCTGTCAAAACATTCCTTAAAACGCGCAAAGGTGACGCCGCTGCCGCAAAAGCCCATTATCGAACACATAAACATTTCCTCCCATTGATGTCGGATATAAAATGTTCAGCATGTACGATAGGGCAAGTGCTGTACCTCGCGGTGCCACCTATCTTTTTTCTCATTCCCGGGGTTCAATCAAACCCTTGTCCACTGACGCGGGACGCGGACGGCTCGGATACTCGGTTTCCCTTTCCCCTCGCGGCTCACCCGGTGTTATTCGTGCAGGCTCGGCTGTGCGCTTTTCAGCTTCCGCGCACTCTCTGTAAGTGAGTTCCCCGCATTACTTGTCCGGATTCAAACGCCTGTAAATTTGTGAAAGACACTTTGCCCGGAACCGGTTCCGAAGCGTCACTGTCTTTTGATGCGTGTAATATACACCTCTCGTTCGACATTGTCAACAGTTTTTTGCAGAAGATTTTGTGCAACTTCCCGGGGGTAGCTTTCCTGAACCGGTTTGACTTCTGTCTTTACACAGCAGTCACTTGTCTGTCTGCCGATATCAGTTCTGCCCATTTCCGTATATTTTTACAAGTTCATCATACATATACTGCAAGGCATCACTTTCCGATGGAAAGCCTATACTGTCGTACTCTTTTCCTCTTTCTCTCACGAATACTTCCCAGCCAAGACGGTTTTTCCGGATGTTGCAGCCATCCTTTGTGCTGCTGCCAAAGCTGACGATTTGAGGGTCTATTCCCTTTTGCTTCAGTTGAATAAGAAACTCACTTCTGTCCATGCTTTGCTCCCTAAACATCTTCTTATGCGCACTGTTCTCACAGCAGTATCATGGCTTTCCCTTGAGGGGAAGCCTTTTTCACACTGCGTTTTCTTTCCTCCGCAGTACCAATACCGGCACAAAGGTCAGCAGCAGCACAGCGGCCGCGGCAAGGTATATCCCCGGCGTCGGGACAGTCTTTACCTGCCCTAACTCCACATAGGTGCTCGCGCCGTTCTTTATGACCGCCGCGCCTATCGCAGGGCCTGTCACCATCGGCAGCAGCACCGCGAATATCATGCGTATGCCCTGGAAATGCCCGGCCTTATCCGCCGGCGTCCAGTCGCGTATATTCGCGCCGAGCGCCGAGGTCATCATCATGTACCCGCTCATCATCACCGTTCCCGCGATCATCACGCCGATGCTCCCGCGCACAAAGAACATGCCTATAAGCCCCGCGAGCATGACAGCCGCCGCGGGGAACACGAAGCGCAGCTTGCCAAGCCGGTCGATAAAGCGCCCCGACACGACGCTCACGACAGACGCGAGGATCAGCACCACGCCGAGGACTATCGCATAATCCGTGATGCCGAGATAATTCTGTATGTAGATGATGAGGTACGGGAAGAACACCTGCACCGCAACCGAGAACAGGCAGAACGCCGCAAACGACAGATAAAGCTCCGGGTTCTCCCTCACGACCAACGGCCTGAAGCCGTAGAGCAGGTTCTTGAAATAGCTGTCCGAGCCGCGCTTGAGGCCAGGCTCGTCCTGCACGAGGAAGACTGCCAGCACGCCGACGGCGCTCACCGCAAGGCCGAAGATATTGAAGAACTCCCGCCATCTCCCCTGCTGCGTCAGCCCGTCGAAAGCGCCGAAGATGATGAGCATCGAGATAAGCGGCAGGATAGCCAGCACGCTCTCCGCGCGGCCGCGGTTCGAGTTATCCGTGATGTCGGTGACGTATGCGTTGAAGGCCGCGTCGTTCGCGGTGCTGCCGAAGAAGGTCATCACGCAGTCCATTATGACGACGAGCATCGCCGCCGACGCGGCGGCGTTCGCCCCCGGAAAAAGCCGCGCGGCGTTCTCCGGCGTAATGTACCCAAAGGCCGCGGTCGAAAGTCCCCAGAGGACATAGCCCGC
>CAKTPR010000060.1 GCA_934591725.1 uncultured Oscillospiraceae bacterium | reverse complement strand
GAGATAAGCGGGATCGAACCGCTGACCTCTTGAATGCCATTCAAGCGCTCTCCCAGCTGAGCTATACCCCCATATAGTGGGTGCGCTGAGTAATTTCTTATTCAATTAGTGCGGGGGTTGTTTACCGCTTCAACCGGGCTCCCAGCTGAGCTATACCCCCATGAGCAAGGAGTATATTACCAGATGGAGAGTATTTTGTCAAGCAGAAATTTTCAGTTTACGCCAAAAATCTTCCGGGTACGCGTGAACGCTCCACCGGCGGCTTCACAGCTGGTACACAAGGACGATGAGCGGCATCGTGATGATGCACAGCAGAGTTGTGAGGACATTTATGGAGCAGGCGTATTCGGCATCGTCCCCATAGATCTGCTCCATCTGAGTGACTGTGGCTCCGCTTGCGGAGGCGCAGGCAAGCAGCGAAATAAGCATGATAGTATCGACGTCCTGAACGCTGGAGCCAAAGCCGCTTATGCGCAGGAAGACGATGAACAGCAGCGGCGCTATGATGAGGCGCAGAAAAACAACGAGCCATATGCGCTTACGCACGAAGATACTCTTCAGATCCATCCCTGCCAGCATCATGCCGATCATGAGCATGGACATGGGACCGATCATAACAGCGATACTGTCAATAGCGTCCTGAACGACCTTAGGGAGCTTTATTCCCAAGACGAAAATCACAATGCCGAGGAAGATCGCGATCATGTTCACGTTTGTGATGATCTTCTTTATGTCCAGGTGCGTTTCACCGGAGATAAGCGGCTTGCAGTGTGTCCATTGGAGCACTATCTGTACGCATATGTATGCACATGTGTATACGACCCATTCCTGACCGAGCAGCGCGCACACAATAGGAATGATAAGGTTGCCGGCGTTTGAGTAGATAACGGACGCCTGCTCTACGGGACTCATGCGCAGGGGCTTGCGGATGATCATGTTAAAAATCAGCAAGCCGACATGAATGATCACCGCGGCTGCAAAGGCCAGCAGAAGACCGGAGCGTAACTCAGGCGTGCTGTCTATCTGGAAAGCGGAGATGATAGTGCACGGACAAATCAGGTACAGCATTATAAGGGAAAGCGTGCGGCTGTCCTCGCTGCGTAGAACGCGGAGCTTGACGAGCGCATATGCGCCGAGCGCGATAGTGAACAGGGAACCGATCTTGATAAGTAGGGCGAGAGCCATGAACAGACCTCCAAAACCTGACATATTCCTACATATTATAGATGTATATGCAGATAATATCAAGCTGTAAAAGTACATAAAAAGCTTTGGCAAATCGGTTGCCAAAGCTTTTATTTAGGATAAATTGTTCTAAAGCCGATGAAAAAAACTCAGAACGGCCAGGTCGGCAGCCATGACAGCAGCCCCGTAGCGGCGACGGGCTTTCCTGAAAGCGCAGGGTAAAACATCACAAACAGCGCGATGCTCAGCGTCACAAAGCCCGAAACATACCATTTCCAATGCTTCAGGTTATGGCGCATGAGGTTGAAGCAGTATCCGAGGGAGAGGACGAGAAACACCGAGCAGGGAAAGTAATGATACTCGAACGTGATGCGCGTGACGAACAGCCACGGGATGAGCTGCGCAAGATAGCCAAGGAGGATAAAACCCGCACAGCGGTCGCGCCGGAAGATCGCCGTATAGATCAGCACGAACAGGCTCAGCAGGCCGCCCCAGCAGAGCGCGGGATTGAGAAACGCCCCGAAGCTGGAATGTGTACCGTCGCTGAAGTACTCAAGGTAATAGAGTATCGGCCGGATATCCAATACCCACTGGTACCAGCGCGAGGAGTACGGGTGCTCAGCGACGATCCCGGAGTGGTAATTGAACATATAGCTCTGGTTATCGAGCACCATGCGCAGATACTTTGCGCTGAACGGGGAGATGCCGCGGGCAGTCCCGTAGGGGATATAGGCGAAGTAATAGATAAGGCAGGGGATGAGCACGAAGAAAATCACGCAGAAACCGCAGAGCTTCCAGAAGCCCTTCATGTCGAGCCGCTGCGCCCTTGCCTCACGGATGACATAGATGAGCCATATCACCGCAAGCCCGGCCCCGGCATAGATGCACGTCCACTTGCTCGCCGCGCCGATGCCGAAGAAGATGCCGGAGAGCGCAAGCTCGCGGTGGCTGCCGGTCGTGATGAAGCCGTACATGAACAGGTACATCAGCAGGATGAAGAACACGGCGTAGGTGTCGATAGTGGCGATGCGCGTCTGCACGAAGTGCATGAAATCGCTTGCCAGCACGAGCGTACACGCAGCAGGTACGGCCTTTCCGCCGAAGAGCCTTTTGGCAAAGATATAGATAACCGGCAGCATAAGCACGCCGAAGAAAGTACCGGAGAAGCGCCAGCCGAAAGGCGTCATGCCGAAGAGCGCGATGCCGATCGAGATGATTATTTTACCGAGCGGGGGATGCGTTATCTCATAAGGATAAACGCCGTTGAGGTGCTCCCACGCGGTGCGCGCATGGTATATCTCGTCGAAGTACGTGGAGTTCATAAAGGTCTGCCGGTCGGGACACAGCGTCTGCTCGTCGCACAGCTCCGGAGCCGAGGACACCGCGCTGATCACATTTCCCTCCGCGTCGAGCGCGACCACCTCGCCGAGCCAGACATTGCCCGTGCCGGAGATATATATCGTCCCGCCGGTCAGATAGTAGTTGATGGCGACGTCGTGCCACTTCAGAACGTCGGCATGGCTCTGCGTGAGCTCTGTGAGCTCGTACGTGGTGCTGCCGTCAGAGTATGATATCCTGTAGCTGCCAATGCCGACACCCTCATAGACCATCAAGTGCGTGACCGTGCCGTCGCTTATGTCAAGCTCAATGCTCTCGGTGCGGTTCTCCATGTTCACAAAGCTTTCGGGAGACTCGGTGTTGCCGAGCTTCCAGAATGCAACGAGCGCGTACAGCAGCGTAATGACCGCCATTATAACGGCGTCGGCGCGGCCAAGCTTATGGCGCGCCTTATCGGGATCGGTAAGTGCGCAGCTTCTCAGATCGGGCAGCGAGAGGAAGAACAGCGTCAGAAGCAGTACGGTCAGTATCGGTAAAGAGTATCTTGTAATATCCTGCATAGTCGTAAAATCCTGCGGCGTTTGCCGCGCATATATCCTTTTAGTTGTTGGAAATATATTTAATAGGAAGTGTATGTATAATACAACCTGTCCGCATTTTTTTCAAGTGGGCGCGGCTCTCCGACGCTCGAAAGCGGACAATATGCGGTATTTTTAACCAAAAGTTCATCTTTTTATACACAAGCTGTGCTAACTCCTATTGACATTGTAGGATTAGGCAAGTATAATTCCTGCTGGAGGACTGGGAATTAATGCCGCCTCCCGCACACAGATGCCGGAACGGCTGCACCGCGGCCGGCCGCAGCGATATATATCTATGGAAGCTGTCAGCGGGTGAGATGGCCGCGGACGGAAAGAGGTTGAACAGATATGAGCAAGAAAAATCTGCTTGAGGTAAAGGAGCTTCACATCAGCGCTGAGGATAAGGAGATACTCCACGGCGTTAATCTGACAGTCGGCGAGGATGAAACTCACGTCCTCATGGGGCCGAACGGCACGGGCAAATCCACGTTGGGCTATGCCATCACCGGCAACCCTGAGTACACCGTGACCTCCGGCAAAATAATATTCGACGGCGAGGACATAACCGAGCTGCCGGTAAACGTGAGAGCGAACAAGGGCATATTCCTTTCGTTCCAGAACCCGCTCGAAGTGCCGGGCGTGACGCTCAGCGCATTTATCCGCAGCGCGCTTGAGCAGAAGACCGGCAAGCGCCTGAGACTGTGGGACTTCAAGAAGAAGCTCGCGGAGACGATGGAGCTTCTGCACATGGACGCAAGCTATGCCGAGCGCGACCTGAACGTCGGCTTCTCCGGCGGCGAGAAGAAAAAGGCGGAGATACTTCAGATGCTGATGCTCGAACCGAAGCTCGCCATCCTTGACGAGACGGACTCCGGCCTTGACGTTGACGCAGTCCGCACCGTGTCGCAGGGCGTTCAGCTCTACCGTGAGCGCGTCCACGGCTCGCTGCTCATCATCACCCACAGCACGAGGATCCTCGAAGCGCTGACGGTCGATGAGACGCACGTCATGGAAAACGGCGTGATCGTCAGAAACGGCGGCGCGGAGCTGGTCGACGAGATCAACGAAAACGGCTTCGGCATTATCAAGGCCGAGTAAGGCTGGTGATTTGCGATGAAAGAGAAAACTCAGGTCGAGGATATCGACCGCAGCATATATGATATAAAGGATAAGGAAAACGACGCCTACCGCATGGAGGACGGCCTGACTCCGGAGATCATCGAAAAGCTCTCCAAGGAGAAGGGCGACCCTGAGTGGATGCGCGAGTTCCGCCTCAAGTCCTTCGAAACGTATAACGAAATGCCGCTTCCCAACTGGGGGCCTTCGATAGAGGGGCTGGACATGGATCATATCGCGACTTATGTCAGACCCAAGACCGACATGAAGAACGACTGGAAGGACGTCCCGCAGGATATCAAGGACACCTTTGAGCGTCTCGGCATCCCGCAGGCGGAGCGCAAGTCCCTCGCCGGTGTCGGCGCGCAGTACGACTCCGAGCTTGTCTATCACAATGTCAAGTCCGAGGTTGCCGAGCAGGGCGTCATATATACCGATATGGAGAGCGCGCTCAAGGGCGAGTATACCGAGATGGTGCATGAGTATTTCATGAAGCTCGTCACCCCGCGCGACCATAAGTTCGCCGCGCTCCACGGAGCGGTGTGGTCAGGCGGCTCGTTCGTGTACGTGCCGAAGGGCGTTCAGGTCTCGATACCGCTCCAGTCCTACTTCCGCCTCAACGCCAAGGGCGCGGGACAGTTTGAGCATACGCTCATCATTGTCGACGAGGGAGCGAGCCTGCACTTTATCGAGGGCTGCTCCGCGCCGAAGTACAATGTCGCGAACCTCCACGCCGGCTGCGTTGAGCTCTATGTCAAGAAGAACGCGAAGCTGCGCTACTCGACCATCGAGAACTGGTCGAAGAATATGTATAACCTCAATACAAAGCGCGCGCTCGTCGAGGAAAACGGCGTTATCGAGTGGGTGTCCGGTTCCTTCGGCTCTCATGTCGGCTGCCTGTATCCGATGAGCGTCCTCAAGGGCGATAACTCCCGCATGGAGTTCACCGGCGTCACCTTTGCAGGCGCGGGGCAGAACCTTGATACCGGCGCGAAGGTCACGCATATTGGCAGGAACACCAGCTCCTATATGAACACGCGCTCGATAAGCAAGAGCGGCGGCATCAGCACCTTCCGCAGCAGCGTCGTCGTCGCGAAGACCGCGAAGGGCGCGAAGTCCTCGGTTTCCTGCCAGTCCCTGATGCTCGACTCCGAGTCCCGCTCCGATACCGTCCCCGCGATGGACATCCGCACGCGGGATGCTTCCGTCGGCCACGAGGCGAAGATCGGCAGCATCAGCAACGACGCTATCTTCTACTTGATGAGCCGCGGCATGAGCGAGGAGGACGCAAGGGCAATGATCGTCAGCGGCTTTGCCGACAACGTCTCCAAGGAGCTGCCGGTGGAATACGCTGTTGAGATGAACAACCTCATCCGCCTTGAGATGAAGGGCAGCATAGGCTGAACGGGGAGGCAGAACGATGGAAAAGAAAATGCTTATAAACAAGCTCCCCGGCGGAACGTGGAACTGGCTGAAGGTAAACGAGGCCGCCATCGTCTGGGACGAGGATAAAACCGCGGAGCTGTCCGAAGAGGATATAACCGACGGGAGCGCAAGACTCACCGTGAAGGGCGAGGGCGAATACAGCCGCAAGCGCGTCAGTGTTGACGCTGCGCCCGGCAGCAGCGTCACCGTTTTCGAGACCTTTGAAAACGCAGCGAAGCTCGCCGTTGAGACGGAGCTGACAGCGCGCGAGGGCGCGTGCATCCGCCTTGTGCAGATACAGAGCACCGGAAAAGACTCCCTGCTCTATAACCGCGTAAGCGGCGAGTGCGCCAAAAACGGCAGGATAGAGCTGGTGCAGATACTTATCGGCGCGGGCGATGTCTACTGCGACAGCCACATTGAGCTGAGCGGCGAGGGCAGCGGCTTCAAGGCCGATATCGGCTACCTCGGCCAGCGCGAGCAGAAGCTTGACATGAACCTCGTTGTCGACCATTGGGGCAAGAGCACCGAGAGCGAGATAAACGCCGCGGGCGCACTCAAGGACGCGGCACACAAGGTGTTCCGCGGGACGATAGATTTCAAGAACGGCTCGTCAGCCTCCGTCGGCAACGAGAAGGAGACTGTCCTCATGCTCGGCGAAGACGTTGTGAACAAGACCGTGCCGCTCATCCTCTGCGCGGAGGAGAACGTCGTCGGCAACCACGGCGCGACCATCGGCGAGCTTGACGAGGACACGCTCTTCTACTTTGAGAGCCGCGGCATAGACAAGCAGACCGCCGAGAACATCCTTGCCCGCGCCGCGATAGAGCGCCTTGCGCGCCTGCTCGGCGACAGCGAGAGCGAGGAATATATAATGAACAGACTGAATGGAGAGCTGTAAAATGGAATACAATTATAAAAATGATTTCCCGCTGCTTGCGCACAGCGATATAGCTTACCTTGACAGCGCCGCCACCGCGCAGCGCCCCCAGTGCGTCATTGACGCCGAGCGCGATTTTTACTGCCTGCATAACGCAAACCCGCTCCGCGGCCTCTACCCTCTGAGCGTTGCCGCGACCGAGGTATACGAGAACGCGAGGAACAGCGTGCGTGCTTTTATCAGTGCAAAGTCGAGCGAGGAGATAATCTTCACCCGCAACACGACCGAGAGCCTGAACCTTGTCGCTTACAGCTACGGCCTGACTAACATCAAGGCCGGGGACGAGATACTTGTCTCCATCATGGAGCACCACAGCAACCTCCTCCCGTGGCAGATGGTCTGCCGCCAGACCGGCGCGGCACTCAAGTTCATGGAGTGCGAGCAGGACGGCAGCCTTGACCTTAACAAGGTCGAAGAGCTTATCACCGATAAGACCAGGATCGTCGCCATCATGCAGGTGTCGAACGTCCTCGGCCGCGAATACCCCGTCAAGGAGATCGCCGCCATGGCGCATAAAAAAGGCGCGGTCTGCGTGGTCGACGGCGCGCAGAGCACCCCGCATATGCCCGTGAACGTGCAGGATATCGATGCGGACTTCTTCGCCTTCTCCGGGCATAAGGTCTTCGGCCCCATGGGCATCGGCGTGCTCTACGGCAAGAAGGCGCTACTCAATAAAATGCCCCCGTTCATGAGCGGCGGCGAGATGATCGAGTCCGTCACGCGCGAGGGCGCGGTGTATGCCGAGCTTCCGCATAAGTTCGAGGCCGGTACGGTCAACGCCGCGGGCGCTGCCGGGCTCCAGGCCGCGATAGAGTATATAAATAAAGTAGGCTTTGACGTGATGCAGCGCCGCGAGGCGGAGCTTACCGCCCGCTGTCTTGCCGCGGTGAAGGCTATCCCGCATATAAACGTCCTCGGCTCCGACAAGCCGGAGGAGCACATCGGCATCGTGAACTTCACGGTCGACGGCGTACACCCGCATGACGTCAGCGAGATACTTGCCTCCGACGGCGTGGACGTCCGCGCCGGTCACCACTGCGCACAGCCGCTGCTGACCCACCTTGGGTACAGCTCCACTGTCCGCGCAAGTCTCGCGTTCTATAACGACTTCGGCGATATCGACCGTCTGGCCGCAAGCCTGTCGACACTGAGGGAGCGTATGGGCTATGGAAAATAGAAGCTTTTATAACGAGATACTCACCGAGCATAACATCCACCCTGAATTCAAGCACGACCTGCCCGATGCGGACATCGTGCTCGAAGGCGTGAACCCCAGCTGCGGGGACGATATCTACCTCAAGCTCAAGATAGACGGAGACACTATCGTTGACGGCGCGTTTGTCGGCGACGGCTGCGCCATCTCGCAGGCCTCGGCGGATATCATGCTCGGCATGATCGTCGGCAGGAAGAAGGACGAAGCCCTCAAAATGGGCGAGACCTTCATGCGCATGATAAAGGGCGAAGCCACTGACGAGGAGATCGAGAGCCTTGAAGAGGCCTCGGCGCTCAAGGATATCTCGCACATGCCCGCGCGTGTGAAGTGCGCTGTCCTCGGCTGGCGCACTCTCAAGGAAGCCGTCGGCGAACACGAGGACTGACAGTTGTAAATAAACTAAGCTCCGCACCATCGGGTGCGGAGCTTAGTTTATTTACTGGATCACCAGAATTTTTTCTTCCTGCATATCCATAGGCTGAGCGCTACTACTATAACGCTCACCGCAATGATGACCGGGTATCCGTATTTCCAGCTCAGCTCCGGCATACCCGTGAAGTTCATCCCGTACCAGCCCGCCAGCAGCGACAGCGGGAGGAACACGGTCGTCACGATCGTGAGTATCTGCATTATGCGATTCTGCTTTATATCTATTTCGGACTGGAACAGATTCTGCACCTGCGAGCAGTATTCGCGCAGAAGCTGGGATTCTTCGCGCAGCCGTATCACGCGGTCGGCGAGCATACGGAAAAGCATCTGCTCCCGCTCGGAGAAGATGCCGAGCTCGTTTTCGCGCAGCGTAAAGGCAACGTCGTCAAGCTGCGTATAGTAGCGGAACCATGTCATAGTTTCCTTACGCAGCTCGGCCATCGGCGCGTTGAAGTTCTCGAGCTCCCCGGAAAGTACGCGCTCTTCGAGGGCTTCGATTTTGTCCTCTATCTCCTCAAGGTGATGCAGATCCTTTGCCATGAGCTGCTCCAGAAAGGCATACGCGAAGCGGCCTATGCTGCTGTCTGTCCAGCGTTTTTCCTTGGAAATATGCCGCAGGTGCGACAGCAGCGCGCCGGTGTCGTCGACGAGCACCACGCGGTCTTTCGTTATAAGATACCCGCAGGCGAGAGCTCTGCCGTCTTTCCATGACTGAGGTATGAGCAGCGTACCGGAGACGCAGTCGCGCCGCAGTTCGGCCTTACATACGCGCACTCCACGCGCCGTCGGCGTGTGGTGCAGGACGGACTCAAGCCCGGATAACGCAGGCTTGCGCTCAAGCTCCGCGGATGAGAGCAGCACCGCTGCGCACTCCCCGGCGGCGGGCTCGTGCTCGGTAGGCTGAAGAGTCTGTTCTATTCTGAACCAGTACATGATACCACCTCTGATAAGACTGTCTTGCGATTGCATTTTACCACATCCCCGCAAAAGCGCAAGGGGCGGAACCGTATACTGGCGCCACAGAAATATGAAAAATATTTTTAGATTTGACTTACAAAAATTCTTGACTAAATTTGTGAATTATGCTAATATCATGAATTGCATGGGCGGAACTGCGCCCGCACGCTAAATGCCCCGAAAGCTCCGCGTTGCAAGGACATTTGTGTGCCGCGCACGGCCTGTGACGATTGAAGAAAGGAGAAAACAATGCCTACCTTTAACCAGCTGGTGAGAAAAGGCAGAGAAAAGGTCACCTACAAGTCCAACTCTCCTGCAATGCAGAAGGGGCTGAACACCCTCAAGAACAAGGAGACCGACCTGAGCGCTCCTCAGAAGAGAGGCGTCTGCACCGCAGTTCGTACCTCCACTCCTAAGAAGCCTAACTCCGCTCTGCGTAAGATCGCCCGTGTCCGTCTGACCAACGGCTACGAAGTTACTGCGTACATCCCCGGTATCGGCCATAACCTTCAGGAGCACTCCGTGGTTATGATCCGCGGCGGCCGTGTTAAGGACCTTCCTGGTGTCCGTTACCACATCATCCGCGGTACCCTCGACGCTCAGGGTGTCAACGGTCGTATGCAGGCCCGTTCCAAGTACGGCGCAAAGAAGCCCAAGGCTGCAAAGAAGAAGTAATTCCAACTTCAGCGGCAAATCTGCCCTGTCGTTTATCTATATAGTGTGGATAGACCTCGGGGCGCAACGGACGTACAGACGTTCGAGTACCTGTGATTCCATTTTTTAATGAAGGAGGGAAGCAACGTGCCCAGAAGAGGTAATGTTCCCAAAAGAGAAATTTTGCCTGATCCTCTGTATAACAGCGTTCTGGTGACCAAGCTCATCAACGGCGTTATGCTCGACGGCAAGAAGGGTGTTGCTCAGAAGGTCGTTTACGATGCTTTCGATATCATCAAGGATAAGACCGGTAAGGAGCCCCTTGATGCATTTACCGAAGCTATGAACAACATCATGCCCGCTCTGGAGGTCAAGGCCCGTCGTGTCGGTGGCGCAACCTATCAGGTTCCTATCGAGGTCAGACCCGCCCGCCGTCAGACTCTGGCTCTGCGCTGGCTCGTAGACTACAGCCGCAAGCGCAGCGAGAAGACCATGAAAGAACGCCTTGCAGGCGAGATCATGGACGCGTGCAACAATCTCGGCGCATCCGTCAAGAAGCGCGAAGACATGCACAAGAACGCAGAAGCCAATAAGGCTTTCGCACATTTCAGATGGTAATCCTTTCAGGAGAGTTTCATGCCCAGACAGTATTCACTTGAGAAAACGAGAAATATCGGTATCATGGCTCACATTGACGCCGGAAAGACTACGACGACTGAGCGTATTCTTTTCTACACCGGCGTGAATTATAAGCTTGGTGAGACTCACGAAGGTACCGCCACCATGGACTGGATGGAGCAGGAGCAGGAGCGCGGCATTACGATAACCTCCGCCGCCACCACCTGCCACTGGCGGGATACCCGCATCAACATCATCGACACTCCGGGTCATGTGGACTTTACCGCCGAGGTCGAGCGCTCCCTGCGAGTGCTGGACGGCTGCGTTACAGTCCTCTGCGCCAAGGGCGGTGTCGAGCCGCAGTCCGAAACAGTTTGGAGACAGGCTGACCATTACAATGTCCCCCGCATGATATACGTCAACAAGATGGATATCATGGGTGCGGATTTCTATCATGTGCTTGAGATGGTGCATGACAGGCTCAAATGCAACGCCGTTCCGATCCAGCTGCCTATCGGCAGTGAGGAGACCTTCAAAGGTATTATCGACCTCGTGGATATGAACGCAGACGTATATTACGACGATCTCGGCAAGGACATGCGTACCGAGGAGATCCCTGAGGATATGCGTGAGCTTGCAGAGCAGTACCGTGATAACCTGCTCGAGGCAGTCTCCGACTTCGACGATGAGATCATGGAAATGTATCTCAACGGCGAGGAAGTCCCTGCGGATAAGATCCGCAAGGCAATCAGAAGCGCCACCGTCGCGGTGAAGATGGTTCCCGTGACCTGCGGCACTTCCTATAAAAACAAAGGCGTGCAGAAGCTGCTCGACGCGATTGTCGATTATATGCCCTCTCCGCTGGATGTGCCCGCTATCGAGGGCACCGTCCCGAAGACGGACGAGGTTGAGACGCGCGAAGCAAGCGACGACGCTCCGTTCTCCGCGCTGGCGTTCAAGATCATGACCGACCCCTACGTCGGCCGCCTGAGCTTCTTCCGTGTCTATTCCGGCACGATAGAGACCGGCAAGACAGTCATGAACTCCACCAAGGGTGTGCGTGAGCGCCTCGGCCGCATCCTGCTGATGCACGCAAACCACAGAGAAGACCTGACGCAGGTTTATTCCGGCGACATCGCCGCCGCGGTCGGCCTTAAAAACACGACCACCGGCGACACTCTCTGTGATGATAAGCACCAGATAATCCTTGAGTCCATGGAATTCCCCGATCCCGTTATCCGCGTGGCTATCGAGCCCAAGACGAAGGCGGGTCAGGAGAAGATGGCTATCGCCCTTCAGAAGCTGGCAGACGAAGACCCCACCTTTAAGACCTATACGGACGAAGAGACGGGTCAGACTATCATTGCCGGTATGGGCGAGCTGCATCTGGAGATCATTGTGGACAGGCTTCTGAGGGAATTCAAGGTCGAGGCCAACGTCGGCAAGCCTCAGGTCTCTTACAAGGAGACCGTGAGAAAAGCCGCAACGGTCGACACCCGCTATGTCCGTCAGACCGGCGGTAAGGGACAGTTCGCGCACGTCAAGCTTATGATCGAGCCCAATGAGTCCGGCAAGGGCTATGAGTTCGTGAACAAGGTCACAGGCGGCGCTATCCCGAAGGAATACATCCCCTGTGTCGATCAGGGTATCCAGGGAGCGATGCTCTCCGGCGTACTCGCGGGGTACCAGGTAGTCGATGTAAAAGCCACTCTGCTGGACGGCTCTTTCCACGAGGTCGACTCTTCCGAGCTGGCCTTCAAGATCTGCGGAAGCATGGCGTTCAAGGAAGCGTGCCAGAAGGCCGATCCCGTGCTGCTTGAGCCTATAATGAAGGTGGTCGTCACCGCGCCCGATGAATACATGGGCGACGTTATGGGCGATGTCAACGCGAGACGCGGTCAGATCGTCGGCTCCGATATCAGAAACGGCACTGCGGTCATCGAGGCCAATGTCCCGCTTTCCACGATGTTCGGCTACGCCACCGATCTTCGCAGCAAAACTCAGGGCAGAGCTACCTACAGCATGGAGCCGAGCCACTTTGTCGAGCTGCCCAAGAATTTACAGGAATCCCTCGTAAGTGCCCGGACTGGTTTCGGGTTTGGCAAGTAATATTTTCATTCTATTTTAGGAGGATTTTACAATGGCAAAACAGGTTTTTAACAGAAACAAGCCCCATTGCAACATCGGCACCATCGGCCACATCGACCACGGCAAGACCACTCTGACCGCTGCCATCACCAAGTATCTGGCAATGCTCGGCGGCGCTGAGTACACCGACTACTCTTCCATCGACAAGGCTCCCGAAGAGAGAGAGCGTGGTATCACCATCAACACCGCTCACGTCGAGTACGAGACCTATGACCGTCAGGGCCACAACTACAAGACCGGCGAAGACGGCGAGATCAAGGGTCGTCACTACGCCCACGTCGACTGCCCGGGCCACGCCGACTATATCAAGAACATGATCACCGGTGCTGCTCAGATGGACGGCGCTATCCTCGTTAT
>CAKTPR010000059.1 GCA_934591725.1 uncultured Oscillospiraceae bacterium | reverse complement strand
GGTGGAGCGGGTGATGGGAATCGAACCCACGTATCCAGCTTGGAAGGCTGGTGTTCTACCATTGAACTACACCCGCATGTCTGTTCCCATTCAGCCCTGAGATAATACCATATCTTAGGGCCGAATGTCAACAGCTTTATGCAAAAATCTTGAAAATGTTATTTTCTTACTTGTTATAGCTGCGCAGGAACTGGCGCGTGCGCTCCTCGGTCGGGTTCTCAAGGACTCTCGACGGAGGCCCCTGCTCGACGATGACGCCGCCGTCCATGAAGATAACATCGTCCGACACATCGTGCGCAAAGGCCATCTCATGCGTGACGATTATCATGGTCGTGTCCTTCTCGGCAAGGCCGCGGATTACCTTGAGCACCTCGCCGGTAAGCTCCGGGTCGAGGGCGCTCGTCGGCTCATCAAAGCAGAGGATGTCCGGTTCGAGCGCGAGGGCGCGCGCGATCGCAACGCGCTGCTGCTGGCCGCCGGAGAGCTGATGCGGGTAATAGCCCGCGCGGTCGGCAAGCCCCATCTGGCTGAGAAGCTCCATGCCGCAGTCATTGATGCCCTTTACTATCGCCTTGGGATCGGCCTTGTACGCCTCGGTGTTCTTGGCCTGAAGCTTCGGGGCGAGTGTCACGTTCTCAAGCGCGGTGTACTGCGGGAAGAGATTGAAGCTCTGGAACACGAGCCCAAAGTGCAGGCGGTTTTTCCTGATCTCCGCGTCGGTGAGCTTTTTCTCGGCGCTGTCGTCAAACAGGACATGCGTACCCGCATCGGTGTTCACGGTGATCCTGCCGGAGCTCGGCATTTCAAGGAAGTTCAGGCAGCGCAGCATAGTAGTCTTGCCGCTGCCGGAGGAGCCGATGATGCTCAGCGCCTCGCCCTTATTGAGGGAGAAGCTGATGCCCTTGAGGACGTCCAGCTCATCAAAGCTCTTTTTCAGGTTTTCAACTTCAAGTATTGCCATGGGACGCCTCCTTATCTGAAGTAGCTGAGCCGGCGCTCAATGTAGTTGAACAGCAGCGTGAGCACGCCGACGAACAGCAGGTAGTAAACACCCGTGTAGAACAGCGGCCACGTGATGCCGTCGGACTTCATGAACGCTTCGCCTGCCTTGGTAAGCTCGATGATGGCGATGATGCGCGCAAGCGAGGTGTCCTTCACGAGGGTGATGATCTCATTGCTCATGGGCGGAACGATGCGCTTTATCATCTGAAGCAGCGTGACCTTGAAGAAGATCTGGGTCTTGGTCATGCCAAGGACTTCGCCGGCCTCGCGCTGCCCCTGAGGAACGCCCTCGATGCCGCCGCGGTAGATGACGGAGAAATAGCAGGCATAGTTTATCACGAAGGCCACGGTGCAGGCAAGCAGGCGCTTCGCGCCCCATATATTCTGGCCGAACCAGAGGCCGGGGCCGTAATAGATAATGATGAGCTGAAGCATGAGCGGCGTGCCGCGGATGATCCAGACGATTATATTCGTCAGTGCGCTTATCGGGCGGAAGGCGGCAAGCCCCGGCGAGCTCTTGGCAAGGCGCGAAAACGGCGCCCATTTGCTCATAGAGCCGAAGGCGATCACAAGCCCCAGCGGGAGCGCGAAAAGCAGCGTCAGCGCAAAGAGCTTCGCCGCCGTGCCGAGACCTGCGAGCAGGCTCATGGTTACAGTCCAAAACATGAGGATTCTCCTTGAAAATTATTTGTATCTTGAGCGCCCCAAAGGCGAGCCGGCTGTCTGCCGGTTCGCCCCTGAGTATTAAAAGTTTCTTTTTATCAGCCGTTGGTTACGACGACCTGAGCGTTGTTGCAGTAAGCGTTGGTGCACTGCATTGCGTTCATGACTTCATTCGTGAGGGTCATGCCGTTCCAGACAACATCGATGCTCTTGGCTTCGAGCTCAAGGATCTTGTTGTCCCAGTCGATCTCGATGAACTGGACTTCAACGCCGAGCTTCTCTGCGACGAGCTTTGCCATGTCAGCGTCAAAGCCGATCCATTCGCCGTTGTCATCCTTGTAGTCCATCGGCTCGAAATCGGTGATGCCGACGATGAGGGTGCCCTTGTCCTTGATGTAGGCAACGTCGCCGTCATCAGCGTAGGTGACTTCCTCGGCCGCGGGCTGCTCAACAAGGCTCTCCTGCACGCCGTAGGTCTTGGCGATCTCAAGCATGGTGCCGTCGGCATAGGTCTCTGCGAAAACGCTGTTGATGAAGTCTGCCAGGTCGCTGCCCTTGCGGCAGCCGACGCCGTATTCCTCGGTGGTCAGCTCATCGCCGAGCTTCATGTCGGGGTAGCTGGTGCCTTCGCCGATCATCGCACCGGCCATCAGCAGGTCGATTATCGCGGCATCGGAAGTACCGGCGGCGACTTCCATCAGAGCTTTGCTCTGGGTGTCAACACTGACGACGTTCCAGCCGTTTTCAAGAGCAACGGCCTCACCGGCGGAGCCGGCTTCAACTGCGTAGACGAGATCGTCCGCGCTCTTTTCCTCAGCCGCGGGGGCTTCGGTAGCAGCAGCTTCCGTTGCGGCGGGAGCCTCGGTAGCTGCGGGGGCTGCGCTCTGTCCGCAGGCGCACAGTGCGAACACCATAGCGGCGGCAAGTATCATAGCAAGAATCTTTTTCATTTTCAAGTCCTCCTTATCAGTGGGGTTGTTTTTCAGTACGGTAGTATAATAACACATTAGCGAAATAAAGCAAGAGGAAATTTTGATTTCATCTGTGCGTTTTTTGCACAGATGAAATCGGTGCTTATTTCATCAGCGCTACCAAAAAACTCGCCGCGGTAGTCGAGAGGAAGGTCACGCTTATCATCCCGCAGATGACCATCCTGTCCCCTATCTCGCTCATAAGGATCGCGCGCTTGCGCTCGTCCACGACGAGCCTGTATATCACGTCCTGCGAGATGAGTATATTGAGCGGAAAGCCTATCATTATATTCATGCCGAGCGCAATGCCCATATATGCCGAGAAGCCCAGCATACGCCCGATGATTGCCGAAAGCAGCGTGATGGCTATGAGGTCGGTAAGTAATATGAGCAGCAGCGGCGGCAGCATCTGCGTGAACATCTGCGGCGTTGTCGTCGAGAAGCCCGCGAGCACGACCGCCATCAGCAGGAAGAACACAAAGCCCTCGCTCTTGGACGCGCTCAGCTCGTTCTTACCGAGTATTCCGAGGCGGGAGAGCAGCAGCCCCAGCAGCAGGCACAGCACATAGCGCGGCAGCCCCGTGAGCATTCCGAGCCGGGACGCGATCCATGACACCGCGTAGAGCTTCAGCAGCGCCCCGTACTGCAGCGTGATACCCCGGCGCTCTCCGCCGTGGGGCTGTGCGCCGGCATCCTCATGCTTTTCCTGGAGCGTCTCCCCAGAGGAGAGCAGGCGCGCGGACTCTTTCTTTATGCACAGCGTCGCCGCCGGGCCGCCGACGAGCGCCTGCGTCGTCATTATGAGCACCGAGAGCGTGATTATCTGCTCATAGCCCAGGGCGCGCGCCCGCTCCTGAACGATCAGCGCCGCGGCCATGCCGCCCGGCAGGCCGCCGACAGCCGTGTTAATCCCGTATATCCCGCCGACAACGGCGAAGAGCGCAAGCAGCTGCCCGGCAAAAACCAGCACCGCCAGCAGAACGACGCGCCAGTTGGAGATGAATTTTGAAAGATCCATCGACGCGCCCATGTTGACGATGACCATCATCATTACCGCCGCGGGCAGCTCGCCAAGGCCGGAGCTCTCCAGCAGATCCGTCGGCAGTACGCCCGCCCAGCAGCAGAGCATATAGGCAAGTCCCGCGAATAGCACGGCAGGAACAGCCCCGCGCGTGAAATGCGTGAGCACATCGCCGAGGGCAAGCAGAAGCAGTATGACAAGTCCGCTCTGTAATACATCAAATTCCAGCATCGGCTTTTCCCTCCAAACAATAAACTGAACTCATGTATTTTAGCAGTATCCGAGGAATACCGCAACTATTCTTTGACATAGCCGGTCACAAATTGTATAATCAGACCACAAGATGTACTGGAGGTGTGCAGATGAATGTTGAAAAAGCAATAAGGAATCTGGAGCTGAGGGGTTTCAGCGTGAAGCACTTCGCTTCCGCGCAGGAGGCGGCGGACTATCTGACGGACGCAATAAAAAATTGCAGCGTCGGCATAGGCGGCAGCCAGACGATAGACTCCCTCGGCATATATGACACGCTCAAGGAAAGCTGCGAGGTCTACTGGCACTGGAAGACCCCCGGCGTACAGGCGCAGGCAGCATCGACGGACGTCTATCTCAGCAGCGCCAACGCCATCAGCGAGGACGGCGAGATACTGAACATCGACGGTACCGGCAACCGCACGGCAAGCCTGATGTTCGGGCACAAAAAGGTCTACATCGTCGCCGGAACGAACAAGATATGCCCCGACTTTGAGTCTGCTCTGTACCGCGCGCGCAACGTCGCCGCCGTGCAGAACTGCCGCCGGTTCCCCGACAAGAACACGCCCTGCAAGATAGACGGCAAGTGCCACGACTGCCGTAGCCGCGACCGTATATGCAACGCGCTCGAAGTCCTCTGGGGGCCGATGAGCAGAATGGAGACCGAGATCGTCCTCATCGACGGGGACTACGGAATGTAAGGAGGAAAAGAAAATGAGCTTTATAAGACGTAACGGCGAGACAGCGCCTGTTTGCAAGGAAATGTTCGGCGGCCCGGGAGAGGCCGAAATGCACCGCATCCTCCTCGGCGCGGACGAGATGGGCGGCAAGGGCAGGCTCTTTAACCACATCGTGCTGCACCCCGGCTGCGGCTTCGGCTGGCATGTACACGACGGCGACAGCGAGACATATTACATTCTCCGCGGCGAGGGCGAATATAACGACAACGGCACTCTCGTCACGGTCAGTGCGGGCGACGTCACCTTTGTCGATTCCGGCGAGGGACACAGCATCAGGAACACCGGCGAGGGCGATCTGGAATTCATCGCACTTATTCTATATAAATAACCGCAATTATGCGTTTGGCAACCGGTTTCATGGCATTGATTACTGTATAATATCCACAAACAGCAATTCAGCGATTGACTTTCAGGAGTCATACAGATAAAATATATCTGTTGTGTAAATTCCTTTTCGGGTGGTTTGCGCATCATATATCTGTTTCCAGAAGAAATTTATATAGAGGTGGACAAATGTATAAGGTAGTAACTAAGCGCTTTCTGAACGAGGCAAAGACTATTTGCCTGTTCGAGATCGAAGCTCCGCTTGTCGCAAAGCACGCGCAGGCGGGTCAGTTCGTCATCTTCCGTCTGGATGAGCAGGGCGAGCGTGTCCCCGTCTCCGTCGCAGGCTGGGACAGAGAAAAGGGCACCGTCACCGTTATGGTGCAGGCCGCCGGCCGCACCACGAAGATGCTCCACACCGTTGAGCAGGGCGATTATATCTCCGACTTCGTCGGCCCCCTCGGCCGCGCGACCGAGATGGACGGGCTCAAGAAGGTCTGCGTTGTCGGCGGCGGCGTCGGCTGCGCGATCGCTTACCCCATCGCAAAAGAGATGCACAAGAAGGGCATCGAGGTCACTTTCATCGGCGGCTTCAGAAGCGCGGATATCGTCATCCTCAAGGATGAGCTGAAAGAAGCCTCCGACAAGCTCATCATGTGCACCGACGACGGCACCTACGGTGAAAAGGGTTTCACCACCCAGTACCTCAAGCAGGAGATCGACGCAAACATCGCCGAGGGCAAGCCCCAGTTTGACCGCGTCATCGCCATCGGCCCGGACATCATGATGAAGTTCCTTGCCGACACCACCCGTCCCTACGGCATCAAGACCATCATCTCCCTCGACCCGATCATGGTCGACGGCACCGGCATGTGCGGCGGCTGCCGCGTCATCGTCGGCGGCGAGACGAAGTTTGCCTGCGTCGACGGCCCCGACTTCGATGCGCACGAGGTCGATTTCGACTCTCTCCTCAAGCGCGCCGCCTTCTATAAGGACGAGCAGGACGAGGCCGCAAAGCATATCTGCAATATGACCGGAGGTAAGCGCAATGGCTAACATGAAAATGACCAAGAACCCCATGCCCGAGCAGGATCCCGTAGTCCGCGCCGGCAATTTTGACGAGGTCGCCCTCGGCTACACCGCCGAGATGGCTATCGACGAGGCAAAGCGCTGCCTCAACTGCCGCGATCCTCACTGCCGTCAGGGCTGCCCCGTTTCCGTGCGTATCCCTGAGTTCATCGCCAAGGTCGCCGCGGGCGATTTTGACGCAGCTTATGAGATCATCACCTCCACGAACTCCCTGCCCGCTGTCTGCGGCCGTGTCTGCCCGCAGGAGAAGCAGTGCGAGAGTAAGTGCGTGCGCGGCATCAAGGGCGAGAGCGTCGGCATCGGCCGCCTTGAGCGCTTTGTCGCAGACTACCACATGAACAAGGAAGTCAAGGACGAGATCAAGGTTCCTGAGTCCAACGGTCACCGCATCGCGATCATCGGCTCCGGCCCTGCGAGTCTCACCTGCGCGGGGGACCTGCGCAAGCTGGGCTATGATGTCACCATCTTTGAAGCCTTCCACAAGTCCGGCGGCGTTCTGGTCTACGGTATCCCGCAGTTCCGTCTGCCGAAAGAGATAGTTGCGGCTGAGATAGATAACCTCAAGGCAATGGGCGTCAAGATCATCAACAACGCCATCATCGGCAAGAGCGAGACTGTCGACGAACTGTTCGAGGACGGCTTTGAGGCCGTGTTCATCGGCTCCGGCGCAGGTCTGCCGCAGTTTCTGCACATTCCCGGCGAAAACCTGCTTGGCGTCTACTCCGCAAATGAACTGCTCACCCGCGTGAACCTCATGAAGGCCTACCGCGATGATTATGACACGCCGATAAAGCACTTCCACAATGTCTGCGTCGTCGGTGCTGGCAACGTCGCGATGGACGCAGCGCGCGTCTCCAAGCGTCTCGGCGCGGAGCATGTCTACATCGCCTACCGCCGCGGCAAGGACGAGCTTCCCGCACGTAAGGAAGAGGTCGAGCACGCCGAGGCCGAGGGCATCGAGTTCCGTCTGCTCAATAACCCCGTGGCGATCCACGCGGGCGAGGACGGCCATGTCACCGGCATAGAGCTTCAGAAGCAGGAGCTCGGCGAGCCCGACGAGAAGGGCCGCCGCAAGCCCGTGCCCGTGCCCGGCAGCAACTGGATCCTTGACGTTGACACTGTCGTCATCGCCATCGGCACGAGCCCGAACCCCCTGATCCGCAACACGACCGAGGGGCTGACCTTCACCCGCAAGGGCGGCATCGAGGCCGACGAGGGCGGCGTGACCGCACGCGAGGGCGTGTTTGCCGGCGGCGATGCCGTCACCGGCGCTGCCACCGTTATCCTCGCGATGGGCGCAGGCAAGGCCGGCGCGAAGAGCATCGACGAGTACATAAAGAGTAAGAAGTAAAAAGCCTTATATAAAGCAAAAACAGCGGCATATCATGTCGCTGTTTTTTGCTTGCGTTTTGGGAGAGACTGTGCTATAATAACCAAGCCGATGCAGGGTTGGTATATCGGTATTACTCTAGCTTCCCAAGCTAGCTAGGCGGGTTCGACTCCCGTACCCTGCTCCACTCAGCCATGAATCCCGTAGCCATTGTGGCTACGGGATTTTCCTTTTATACCAATGGTTTCCGGTTTTTCGTTCCGCTCACTTTCGCGTTGTGTTCATCGCTTTTCCGACGCCGTCAGCACTATCTTAACGTGCATTTTTACTAACGGATTTACTAACGCGCGACTATGCTGTGATAGTACGCCGCCAGCTTCTCCCTTGGTGCAGGGCCGTCCTTATCGAAAAGAAATTCTTTTGCAAGCTCTCCGAAAAATTCCGGTGTACATACGCCGAATTTCATCGCGGTATTGTAGTAGTCGGAGTACATCATGTTCATGGTTGCGTTCCAGCACCAGGCAGATATGCTCTCGAACCTCACGTCCATAGCGGCAGCGACGGCGTTGGTCTGGTCGACCGTCCAGTGCCCGCCGGTCGTGCCGTCGTCATTCTCCATCTTGGAGTACCAGTGCATGATGTCCTCATGCGTCAGAGCTTCAGCACGATGCTCGCAGTGCTCCAGATGCTCGACCGCATCCAGACATTCGATCATGCTCTTGACTGCCTCCGCGGAGCCCTCGGTGACAGGCAGCTCCATAAATTCAGTCAGCTCTTTTTCAAGCCGGGCTTTGTAATCGGATATATGTTCTTTGTTCATCTTGCTTTCCTTTCTCACGCCTGCATTATATAAGCATACAAGCTGTCCACATCTGCTGCCGTAAACGTCAGTGTCCCGACGATTGGCAGCGTGATCGGCGCTGCTCCTTTCTCGGCAGCAGGTTTGACATACTGATATATTTTTTCAACATCCACGTTGCCTGCGTCATCTACGAGGCTCAGCGCCGCGAGTGCTTTGTTCTCATTCAGCTTCTTCACAAGCTTCGGGGCCTCCGCCACATACGCCGCAGCCGCAGCGGAGAAGAGCCACCTATTTGCGCCGGACATTTTGGGCACGACCTCATTGTCAAGATACCGTGAAACGCCGGACTGCACCCTGTCTATACTGACCATGTTTCAAATCCTTTCTCATACACAGCAGGGGAGGCATGCGCCTCCCCCGGTTTGCTATGGCTTGTCAGTTCTTGCCGCAGTTGGGCAGCGGATTGTAGAGAGTCTGCGCCGTGGTCGTGGTGCCGGTGGTGACGTCCGCTACCTGCTTCGGATAGAACGTAGCGTTTACATAGGTGACAATGGAGTTGTCGCCGCAGCATCTGCGCTCCGCTTCTATCTGAATCTCCTTAAGCAGCTCTGCCTTGACAGCCGCAAGGTCGTTCATCGCGACGGTGAAACTGTCCTCCGTCTTCTGGTTGTGAACGGACTGTGCGCAGAGTACGCCGCGGATGTCCTTGAGCTGGCCGTCGATGTACTTGTACATCTCCAGCATCTTCTGATCGCCGTATGTATTGGCGTCGCGCAGCGCGATCTGTGCGTCTTTCTCGGCAAGCTTCTGCTGGAGACTCAGCTCATAACGGTTGACAGTCTTGTCCTCGCTGCAACGTCCGCCCGCTCCAAGAGCAGCAGCAAGAGCCGCGCCCGCGGCCATACCGGAGAGATCGGCCGCAGCATTACCGCCGCCGAAGAGCCCGCCAAGGCCGCCATTGAAAAGGCCGGAGTTGAGAGCGCCAAGTGCAGTGCCTATGATGCCGGTCGTCAGGCCTGCATCAGCTGTACCTTTGCTTGCATATTCCATTTGTGCTTCCTCCTTCTTGAAATAATTTTCCACAGGCCGTAGCGCTCCGGTCTGTTTCTGCAACTATTATCTCAAAAAGGAAACACCGCGGGGTGCATCCTCGCGGTGTTTGTGTGTGCGTATGTGCATTACTGCGGTATCTTGGTGAGTGACGCCGCCGCGTGTTTTATCTGCGGCGTGATCTCCTTCAGTCGGCGGGAAACCGTCGAGCGATCTCTTCCGACAATCGCGGCGACGTCCGAGTGCGGCAGGCGTTCTATGAAATACTGCATGGCGATCTGTTCGTCAAGCTTTCCCAAGCCCGCCTGTTTTATTGCCGTAACTCTTTCATTGAGCATCAGGGCTGCCAGTTCTTCAGGCAGCTTTCCCTTTGCCACACTGTAATATTCCATGACAGCACTCCCTTTGCTTCGCGCCGGGTGTACCCGGCGCGTGTTGCTTATTCGTTCTGGGTTTCGTCGACCTTGATTATTTCAACAGGCGGCTCGTGATCTGAATCTATTTTGTCTTTGTAATTTCTGAGCCACTTCTTGAGCCATTCCGGGATGGGCGCGCCGAGCTTACCGGCGTTCTCGATGATGCTGCCGAGCTCTGTTATTATGTACCAGAGCAGCACGACCGGTGTGATAAGCGTTCCGAACGTTATGCCGATGTCTATGCCGGCTCCGTTGATAATTACACTAATTGCTATATCGCAGAGCGCCGCCACAAGCACGGCGACGATCTCGCCCAGCTTGTGCCACAGTCCCGCTCTTGCTACGGCGGACGACCAGTCCCCGGTGCTCTTCGCGGCCCACGTTCCCGTTGCATAGTCGAGGACTATACAGGCGACCCAGATTATGACCGCCCAGCCTACCCAGCCCCACAATGCTGTGAGGAAGGCGATAGCTGCGACGATCCATGCCTTGAACTGCAAGGCTTTTTCAGGTGCATTCATTTTTGTTTCTCCTTTTTTCATATTTATTCATTGGCAAGTTACCGGCAAGTTAAATGATCTTCTTCATTCCCGCTCACCTCCCACTATGCTCTTGTACGTGGCCGCGCCGCAGATGCCGTCGACCTCAAGGCCGTACTCTGTTTGATAGGCCATGAGCATGTTGCGCGTGCGCGTTCCAAACTCACCGTCGATCCATTTAGGATCATAGCCGAGATACTTCAGCGCCGCCTGAAGCATGGCAACGACTACGCCGGTCTGGCCGTCCTCCAGCATGGGCAGCTCGACGGTGACATAGCGTGTCGGTTTCGCCGGTGCCGGCACCGTGTCCGGTTCTGCGCCCGTGTACCGCAGTACGCAGTCCCACGGGTAATTGTAGTACCCGCGCGTGCATATCTCGCGCCCGGTCTGGTCGCCGGTCTGCCCTCCGGTCACGCCTCCGAACTCGTTGATGCTCGCCTGTACTATCTGCCCGCCGCCTATATACAGGGCGGTGTGATGGACATGGTTTAACAGCACGTCCCCTCGCTCAAGTCCTGCGCCGCTTCCGAGGTCGACGCTGCCCGTCACGTCCTCAAAGCCGCGACGCAGCATGTCCCCGCGCATGTTGCCGGTGTAAGTGCAGCTGAGGGGCAGTCCCGCTCTCTTGAAGCAATCTATCACAAGGCTGCTGCAATCATAGTCAGGGCCCCAGCGGTTAGCCTGATCGTAACCGTGACTGTCGTCCGCCGCTATCTCAAGCGCACGAGTCACGGCATTGTCAATTATACCCATGGCATTTACTCCGCAGGAATGCAGCGGTTCTCGAACTTCTTGTACGCGTCGAAGTAAATCTCATCCCTCACTGCGTTATATGTTACCTCATAGTACATACCGTCAAAGAGGGTAGTAGAGAGGAGCGCCTTGATGTTTCCGAGAATAAACGCGTTCCACACTACGTATACCTCGAAGTCTGGAATCTTATCTGCTTTGTCGCAGTGCTTGGCCGCATAGTCGGCAACATACGCTTTCGCTTTTTCAATGAATTTTTCGTTTGACATTGTTTTCCTCCTTATGTTACTGTCGTAAATCTTGAGAGCAGCCACCCTGTCGGGTCTACGCTCTCGCGTGCGTCCTCCGTCAGCAAACCGCTGTCGGTCTTATCGTCGTCCATTACTCAGTTACCTCCGTTACATAGAGTCCTACCAGATCAGCAAGGTTGAACGCGAGCGGCTTACCGCTGTCGCGTGTGCAGAGATAGACCTTGCCGTTCTGACTGTAATACTTGCCATTGTAAATCTGCATCGGCTGAGTGAACGGGATAGGATCGTCAAGCGTGCCGCTGTGCTCTTCGTCGATAGCCTCGTACAGTGCGGCGGTCGGCACGCCCGGCACCCACTCGGCGCTGAAGGTGTGCTCCGACGCGTCGGTGCGAACTCTGTATAGCGTATCACCGTGCAGGAAGCGCTGTCCCGGCGTTGCGGTCGTGCCTATGAGATTAGACCACTGCTGATAGATAAGCTTGCAGGTGCGCGCCTGCGCGTCCGAGAGGGCATTCCCCGCGGTGTCCATCGCCGCGCGAAGTTTCTGTGCGCTTGAAAGATAACTCATGTCGTTTCCTCCTCATTAGTCACGCCGAGCAAGTCAAGTGCGGCGCGCATGTCCTCGATCTCCGCGGAGCTGCCGCCCTGCTTGATCTCGGCGATTTTGGCAAGGATGACATTCTTACGCTCTTCTATCGTCATGATGTTACCCCCAGTGCGGCTTCAATTTCGGTTAGCGCCGCTTCATACTGTGTATTCTGCGCTGTCACATACGCCGTCTGAGCCGCATAAGCGTCGCTCAAATCTTTCCACGGGGCCACCATCTCACCCTTGAATACCTCGCCGTCCTCGCGCGTCCATGTCTTGCCCGCCGGGACAAGGCGATAGCTCTCTATCCACTCATCGCACTTGCCGTTGAATTCATTCGTCTCTATTGCCCTGCGTCCGTCGGCGGCGGAGACATAACATTTATAATCATCGTCTATGTAGATCGTCATGTCACATCCTCCTCACTCAAGCCTTAAATCATAAGTTACAATGTCGGCAGCAGCATACTGCGCTCCGAGATAATAGTTCCCCGACAACTTTGAAATATCTATCGTATATGAAGAGGGAGAACTACCATTAGACAAAGTGACCTTTGCAACCACGCTCGGAGCATATTCAAGCGGGACTTTGCTCCAAAAAGCAAGATAAGCGTTATTACCATCGGCATAACCGGAAATCTTTAGAACATTATAATTTGTCAAATCAATTGCGGGTTTTAGATATGACATGCGGCTATAGCCGTCGGCATTAAAAGTTAAAATCTTTTTTCCGCTGCTATCCGTACCTATCTCAACTGGTGCACCGCCACCTCCGTCAGAATAAACGGAATTTAAGCCAGTCGCATTACTGAAGATTATGTAGTCATATGCTAGTGTTACAGTCGCGACCTGTCCCTCGGCTGTTATCTTCACCGCCTTGCTCGCGCTCTGGCTGCCCTTGACCGCCTTAACCGTCCACGTCCCAGCGGCAGGGATAACGAACAGCGCCTTGCCGCTCGTGTCTTTCGCCGTCAGCGTCCGCGTCCCGTTCGTGCAGGTGCAGATCGAGCCGGAAGGGTATGTCACGCCGATGATCGCGTAGGGTATTCCCCCGCCCCGGCGCGTTATGAATGATTCACCCATCTGTACCCCTCACTTTCTTATGCAGCGTATCTGCAACGGTATCGAGACTGTCGGCTTTGCCTTGGCATAGAACGTTATCTTGTCCGCCGCCGTCACCGCGCGGTAAATGAGCGCCCATGCGTCCGCCTGCTCCTGCGCGTCCGCGAAGGTCTCTGACGGCACAAGGTCTATGAGCGGCATGTCCGCCGCCAGTATTCCGTTTATCGTCTGCTCCTTGGTGTACGGCGCAGCATCACCGCTCCACGTCGTGTCGAGCGTTACCGTGTAATCGACCGACACCGCGTG
>CAKTPR010000058.1 GCA_934591725.1 uncultured Oscillospiraceae bacterium | reverse complement strand
CCCGACGATATCCTCCGTGCTCACGATCTTACCTTTTCCGAGGTGCAGGTACATCAGCTTATCCTACCATCAATTGACAAGGACACACACGGTTTTGACGGGCAGGAAAACGCCCATGCCGCTTCAAAGCCCTTGCCAATACACAAAGTATTGCCTGCGGGCTTTTCATTGCCTGAACGCTTTTCTGCTCCGGCAAAACTGCTGCGCACCTGACAGCGATGGATTTTTGTGTGATTTTTGGTTTTTGAGACGCAGGCGGGCTGACGCCCGTCAAGGCGAAAAGGACAAAAAGCACCTTGCGCACTCCATGCAAAGCCCAGCGAAGCGGGTTTGCATGGAAAAGGAAGAAGGAGATTGCTTAGTGCAGCTTTTGCCGCAAGGCAGAAGCGGAACGGTGCAAGCTTCTTCTGACGTTGTCAGGCGTGTGTGCTCTTGTCAATTGATGGTATCAGCCTTTGTATGTCACAAGCGGCTTGCGCTTATGCTCGCTTCGGTTATGGTAGCGGTCGATGACGGCCTTGTCCTGCGCGTTCACCGTGCCGTAAAGCAGAAAATCGTCGATGGCCTTGTAGGTCACGCCCATCTCCTGCTCATCGGTCTGCCCGTCGAAGAGCCCCGCGGAGGGAGCCTTATCGATGATGCAGCGCGGTGCGTTGAGGTATTCGAGAAACTCAAAGACCTCGGTCGCGGTGAGGTCGGCGATAACGTCGAAGTCGCTTGCGCCGTCGCCCCACTTGGTGAAGTAGCCCATGTGTATTTCGCTCCTGTTGCCGGTACCGGCGACGAGGCGGTTCTCCGCCGCGCCGACGGCGTAGAGCGTCGTCATGCGCAGGCGCGGGGCGATGTTGTTTATCGCGGCGGAGTTGAGCGCGCAGACCTTCTGGAGCTCCTCCATCTCGCGCTCACGCACGGCGGTGAGGTCGACGGTGCGCGTCTCGATGTCGAACTGCTCCGCGACGGCTATGCCGTCGTCCGTGTCCTGCCCGTAATTGCGCTTGGAAGCGCAGGGCATGATGATGCCGACGGTGTTGTCACACGCGGCCTTGCAGAGGATGCCGACAAGAGCGCTGTCCTTGCCGCCGGAGTTGCCGTAGACGATGCCGGCTGCCCCGGCGCTTCTGACAAGCTCGCGGATAAAGGCGACGCGGCCTTCGTACTCCGCCTTATAGTCTCTCATTTCTTTTCACCTTTCAGCGACGCCTCGACAAGCCCAAGGAACAGGGGGTGCGGCTTGTTCGGGCGGCTCTTGAATTCGGGGTGGAACTGCACGCCGACGAAGAACGGCTTATCGCTCAGCTCGACGGCCTCGATTATGCTGCCGTCCGGAGAGCTGCCGCACAGGCACAGCCCGTTCTCACTGAGCACCTCGCGGTAGTCGTTATTGAACTCGTAGCGGTGACGGTGGCGCTCGGAGATATCCTGCTTACCGTAGCAGCGCTCCATGGTGCTGCCCTTGACGATATGGCAGGGATACGCGCCGAGACGCAGGCTTCCGCCCTTGTCTATATTATCATGCTGATCGGGCAGAAAATCAATGACTTTATGTGAAGAATTTGCATTAAATTCGCGGGAGTCGGCGTCATTGAGCCCGCAGACGTTTCTTGCGAACTCAATGACGGCGATCTGCATGCCGAGGCAGATGCCGAGATAGGGCATGCCGGTCTCGCGGGCGTAGCGCGCGGCGCTTATCATGCCGCCTATGCCGCGGTCGCCGAAGCCGCCGGGGACTATCATGCCGTCGCAGCCGGAGAAGACCTCGGCGGCGTTTTCATCGGTGACGGTCTCGCTGTCGATCCATTTTATATCGACAGTCGCGCCGCAGGCGTAGCCCGCGTGGTGCAGCGCCTCGGCAACGGAGAGGTACGCATCGTGCAGCTGGACATATTTGCCGACAAGCCCGATGGTGACATGGCGGTCGGCGGACTTGATGCGCTCGACCAGCGCCTTCCACTGGCTCAGCTCCGGCGCTCTCGTCCAGAGGCCGAGCTCGCGGCAGACGATAAGGGAGAAGTCGCTCTTTTCGAGCATCAGGGGCGCCTCGTAGAGGTTCGGGAGGGTCATGTTCTCAATGACGCAGTCGGGCTTGACGTTGCAGAACATGGCGATCTTTTTGAATATCTCAGGCTCCAGCGGCTCATCGCAGCGCAGGACGATGATGTTCGGGGAGATGCCCATGGCCTGAAGCTCACGCACGGAGTGCTGGGTGGGCTTGGTCTTGTGCTCGTCGCTGCCCTTGATGAAGGGGACGAGGGTCACGTGGATGAACAGGCAGTTGCCCGACCCCTGCTCAAGGCTGACCTGACGCGCGGCCTCAAGGAAGGGCTGGCTCTCTATATCACCGGTCGTGCCGCCGATCTCGGTGATGACGACGTCAGCGCCGGTATTCCTGCCAACCTTATAGATGAAGTCCTTTATCTCGCCGGTGATGTGGGGGATGACCTGAATGGTCTGGCCGAGGTATTCGCCGCGGCGCTCACGGTTGAGGACGTTCCAGTAGACCTTGCCGGTGGTGAGGTTCGAGTAGCGGTTGAGATCCTCATCGATGAAGCGCTCATAGTGCCCGAGGTCAAGATCGGCTTCCGCGCCGTCCTCGGTGACATAGACCTCGCCGTGCTGATAGGGGCTCATCGTGCCGGGGTCGACGTTTATATACGGGTCGAGCTTCTGCGCTGCGACCTTGAGGCCGCGCGCCTTGAGCAGGCGGCCGAGAGAGGCCGCGGTGATACCCTTGCCAAGACCGGACACAACGCCGCCGGTGACGAAAACATACTTAGTCATAACGATCATCCTCCGCAGTAATTATTTAAGCATCAGTCAAGTATCAATACCCTCGATTGAAAAGAGCGCACACGCAACGTCACAAATTTGCATAGATCGGATACAAGCAGTTTTGCCGGAGCAGAAAAGCGTTCAGGCAATGAAAAGCCCGCAGGCAATACTTTGTGTATTGGCAAGGGCTTTGAAGCGGCATGGGCGTTTTTCTGCCCGTCAAAACCGTGTGTGTCCTTGTCAATCGAGGGTAAAGAACAAAAAAATAAAACGTTCTCCGATGCCTAAAGGGGGCACGAGGCCCCTTACACCGGCGAACGCCTGCGAAGAAAATCAAAAACCAAATTACTGAAATAGTATACATTTATCATGCCCGGTTGTCAAGATGCCGCAATGAAAAAATACGTTCAAAAATGTCATGGACAGACGGGGCTGTCCATGACATTTTCAACAATTCATATTTGTTCGCTTCAGTAGAGCGGATCGTTCCAGTAGAAGGAGAAGTCCGCGGAGGTGTAGCCGAACTGCTCACGCAGCTTTTCGTAGCGCGGGTGCAGGATGAATATATATGCCTTATCGTTGTAGTCAACATAGCGCCAGCGTCCGCCGGTCGGGTCGTCGTAGACCGTGTCGTTCACCTCGCAGTTGGGTGCTGCGGCGCGCATCTCGTCTATCTGCTCCTTGGGCACATGGTTGTAGCAGCCGACCCACAGGCGCTCAAGCTCGGTCAGAGAATAGAGCGGGGAGATATCGTCAAGGTCGACGATATAGGCTATGTCCAGATGACGCAGCTTTTTGAGCCCGGAGAGCGGGGAGAGGTCGGTGCAGAGCGTGGTCTGCATTTCAAGGTACTCAAGCTCGGTGCAGCTGGCGAGGGGCGTCGCGTCGCTCCAGTTATCCATCGCGAGGATGGCGACCTCAAGCTTCGGCATATAGGCGACGAAGGAAATGTCGTCCAGCGCGTCGTTATGGCCGACGTCGAGGTATTTGACGTCCGTGCAGTATTTGAGCGCTTCGGAATTGTAGCGATCCAACATACCGCCGACCGAGGGCTGGGAGGCGAGAATGCGCTCCACGTCCGTGCGCACGCTGTAAGCGTCGCCGAACCAGACGCGCCATATGACCTTGACGTCGGGATAAGCGTCGCGGATAGCGGCCATGTCCTCATTGGAAACGCCGCAGCTGTCCATATCGACGCTGACAAGATCCGGCATACAGGCCATGGCCTGCATTACCTGAGCGCCGCCGTCCTCGACCGGGATATGGCTGAGGTTGATGGTGGTGTCAACGGTGCTGAATTCCTTGTCATAGAGCCAGAAGGCGTAGCTGACAGAAGCGTTCGGGCAGGCGTCCATTATCGCGCGGACGGAGTCCCAGCCGAGATCGGAGCGCTCGGAGCCGAGCTGTATATTGCTGACCTTCGGCAGATAGGCGAGCGCCTGCACCGTGCCGGCGACGGCGGAGTCCGTCAGCGCGGAGAGGTCAAGGTTCTGCTCGCTGTTGGAGAGCACCTGACCGTCGGGAAGCGTCACGGTGTATTTCACCTTGACGTCCGGGTGAGCCTGCGCCCACTGATAAATTTCGTCGACGCAGCTGCTGCCGCTGAAATCGGCTTTCTGAAGCTCAGGCAGCTGATCGAGCAGAGCGGTCTCGCCGCTCTCAAGCGTTATCGTGAGATCCGTCGTGCCCTCGATCTCCACCGTGCCGGCCTGAAATTTCACGGTCTTTGCGGGAAGGATAGAGGAAGCGGAGTCACCGCAGGCGGCAAGAAGCAGGAAGGATGCGGCAAGGCAGATGATGCAGAGAACTTTTTTGAACTTAGTCATTGGGTGATATCCTCCGGAAAAGGGATGCGCGGTGCATCAGTACGGGCGGATGCAGAGACGGTCGTTCCAGTAAAAGGAAAAGTCCTCCTCATGGTAGCCAAACTGGTCGCGCAGCAGTGCATAGCGGGCGGCCTGCTGGGAAACGCCGAACTCGTTCGGCTCTTCATCCACGCGCCAGCCGCCGTTTGTCGGATCGCCGACAGTGGAATTGACGACGCAGTTGGGGAGAAGTTCTTTTATCTTCTCGATCTGCTCAGGCGGGACGGGATCGTATTTGCCGATCCAGAGCCGTTCAAGCTGGGTCAGCCCGTAGAGCGGGGTGATGTCGGTGACGGCGAAGTTGTAGCATATATTGAGGTGCTTGAGGTTTTTCAGGTTCGCGAGGGGTCGGAGGTCGTGGAGCCTTGAGGTCATGGCCTCAAGATACTCAAGCTTTGGGCAGTCTTCCAGCGGGTAGAAGTCCTCGACGAAGGTCATGCCGACGATAAGCACCTCAAGGTCGGGCATATAGGACACGAAGTCGATCGTGTCAAGGAAGTTGTTGTGCCCAAGATCCATGTATTTCACCTTGGTGCAGTACTTGAGGGAGCGCGTGGACTCGGTCGTCAGCTCACCTGCCTTGCCAGGCATCGAAGCAAGGATACGCTCGACATTGGTGCGCACGCTGTAATAGTCGCCGAACCATATGCGCCAGACGACCTCCGTGTTCGGCAGGGAATCGCGCAGCTCGGCCATCTTCTCATCGGAGACACCGGCAGTGTCCATGTCGAGGAAGGTGAGGTTCGTCATGCAGTGGGTGATGAGCTTGAGGAGCTTGCCCTCATCCTTGATGCTGACATACTTGAGATCCATTTCCTCATCGCTGAGGTTGAAGGTCTTGCCGTAGATGGAAAACTCGTAGTCTATGGCGGCCTGCGGGCAGGCGGAGTGCAGCTCGTTCATCTTTCCCCATGTGACGGGGCTCTCCTCCCAGCTGCCGAGCGTGATCGTTTTCAGCTTCGTGAGCCTTTGGAGCTGTTCGACGGTCTCGCTGACAAGCGCGTCATTCAGACCGCGCAGGTCGATGCTCTCGGTGTCGAGCGGATAGGTCACGCCCATGATGACGCAGGGCTCCGGCGTCGGTTCAGGCGTGGGAGCGGGAGTCGCCGAAGCCGGGGCTTCGGTGACAGCGGGCTCATCCTTCGCAGAGCAGCCGGCAGCGAGCAGGCAGAAAACCAGCGCCGCAGCAATAATCAATGTGATCCGTTTTTTCATTTCCCGTAAACCTCTTTTCCATACTTGCCCTTGAACTGGGCGGGGGCTTCCATATCGCAGAGCGGATCGAGCCAGTAAAAGCTGTATTCCTGATAGTTATAGCCGAGCTGTTCTCTCAGAAGCTCATATCTGGGAACCCAGTAATATTTCGGAATCTCCGGGTCGTACCCGGTGTAGCGCCACGCACCGCCGTGAGGATCGTCGACAGTGGTGTTGATGCTGCAGCCGGGGACGGCGGCCTTCATCGCGCTGACCTGCTCGGCAGGGACTGGCGTGTTACGGCCTATCCACAGGCGCTCAAGCTCTGTCAGCCCGTAGAGCGGGGATATATCCGTAATGTTCGGGCACCCGGCGATGTTCAGATGGTGCAGCCCGGTATTGCTTTTGAGCGGTGAGATATCGGCGATGTTGGTGGAATTGAGCTCCAGATACTCAAGCTTCGGACAGCTTTCGAGCGGGGAGAGGTCAGTCACGGCGGTCATGGCGATTATGAGCACTTCGAGGTCAGTCATGCTCCTGACAAAGTCGATGCTGGGCAGCTCGTCATTATGACCGATGTCGAGGTACTTGACCTTGGTGCAATATTGCAGGACGCCCGCGTCATATATCATCCCCCCGACGGTCGGCTTGGAGGCGAGGATGCGCTCAACATCGGTGCGCACGCTGTAATTGGTGCCGAACCATACGCGCCATACAACGTCGATCTTCGGGAACTGCTCGCGTATTTTTGCAAGCGCTTCATTGGAAACGCCGGTGTTGTCCATGTCCAGATAAACGCAGCGGGTCATGAGCGGGAGGACTTCGCTGAGCGCCGCAGCCTCGTCGCTTATCTCTGTGCCGCGAAAATCAAGAGCCGAGTCGTTGAGGTTTATTTCATGCCCGTAAAGCGCAAAGCGGTAGTCAAGCTCCGCGTCCGGGCAGGCTTCATGAATAGCGCTGAGGTCGGAAACGGTGAGCGCATCGCTCCCCGTGCTCTGCGTACCGAGCTTTATGAGCGTGACTGCGGGCAGACACGCGAGCACCTCGGTCGTATGCGCGGCGGCAGCGTGGCCGAGGGAGGAGAGATCAAGCTCCGCGGTGCTGCTGTCGAGCACCGTGCCGTCCGGCAGGGTGACGGTATATTTCAGCTCCAGCAGAGGGTGCGCTTTGCCCCATCCTGCGATCTCTTTCCAGCAGCCGCTGCCGCTGAAGTCCGCACGCGTCAGGTATGAAAGCGCGTCGAGCTTTGCCACGTCCTCGCTCTGGATGACGGCGGTGAGCTCCGTCGTCTCCACGGGGTATGTGCCGCAGGACAAAGTGACCTCGGTGACCGGAGCCGAACCGATAAGAGGCTTGACGTCGGATGGCGCTTCATGGAACGGGCCTGAGGCGCATACAAGAATGAGCAGCGCTGTGTATATAATTGCGGGAATGGCCTTCAGCCGGGATCTTGAACGCATCTTTGTCCTCCGCAGCTCTTTGTGTCTTGTGCGGTCGGATCAGCTTTTCCGGCCGGAGGTCATAACATTCCATTTGACCATGCTGCATTAAGCATAAGTATATCATTGGATGGCGATTATTTCAAGACGATTAGAGGAAAATACTTCCGCTTCGCGTCCGGCTGACGGAAAACCCCGCAGACTCTCTGGCCTGCGGGGTTTTGCTGAATTTTACTTAAGCTTGCCGCCGGCAATTGAACTGCCCGAAGAAGCCGGAGCGGGGGATTCAAGACCGGAAGTGATAAGGTCTGCATCGAGCAGACGCTTGTTGTAGCCGCCTATTTCGATCTTCTCCCAATCGCTGGTCGAGCCGCTGTAATAGACGGTCTCCAATTTCTTGCAGCTGTTGAAGGCGCTGTAGCCGATGGACTTGACCGAAGCAGGAATGTCCACGGTCTTGAGCGCGGAGCAGCAGTTGAAGGCGCTTTCGCCTATCTCAGTGACACCGGAGGGAATGAAAACAGAGGTAAGGGACGCGCAATGATCAAAGGTCTGATCGGCGATCTCCGTGAGCCCCGCGGGCAGACCGATCTCTGTGAGCTTGCCGCAGCGGAAAAAAGCGGCCTTGCCGATGCTCTCAACACTGGACGGGAGAACGACGGACTTGAGCTTGAAGCAGTACTGGAAGCTCTGATCGCCGACATGGGTGACGCCGTCCTCGATCACGACGGCCTTGATATCGTCCTTGTACTTTTCCCAAGGGGGAGTGTCGCTGTAGTAATCCGGCATTTTGCCCTTGCCGGAAACGGTGAGGGTGCCGTCCTTGTCGAGCGACCATGTAAGCTCATCCGATGCGGCGAGCGCCCCGACGCCGGGGAGCGACAGGAGCATGACAAGAACCAGAAGCGCAGAGAGAAGCTTTTTCATAATATTCCTCCATTGCAAATTTACCTGTTAAGCTAATACTATTATAGTATATATACCGATTGCAAGTCAATAGGCGAGCGCTTGACAATAGCCGGGACACGGAGTATAATCCAAGAAAAGCCTACATAAACGCTAGGAATTAAAGGGCGGTGAAATAAATGCTGTGCTGTCAGTGTCGATGTCAGATCATCAGCAATAGAATGAACGGTAAGGATAATACGGACGGGTGACGCGGCCTTGGATTGCCGCCGCGCCCGCCCGGAGCCTGTCATTGTCCGGGACGGACGCAGGACGGAAAGGACGCGGAGGATGTTCAAGGATCTAAGAGAAACCATAGAAGCATATAAAGCAAGAGACCCGGCGGCGCGCAGCTCATTGGAGGTGCTGCTGCTCTATCCGGGCATAAAGGCGGTGCTCAGCCACCGGCGCGCACACTGGTGCTATATGCACGGGCTGAAGTTTCTTGCCCGGCTCATCTCGCAGCGCAGCCGGCACCGCACAGGCATAGAGATACACCCCGGCGCGAAGATCGGCAAGCGCCTTGTCATAGACCACGGCATGGGCATCGTCATCGGCGAGACCGCCGAGATCGGGGACGACTGCCTTATATACCACGGCGTCACGCTCGGCGGTACGGGCAAGGACGTCGGCAAGCGGCACCCTACCATCGGCAATAACGTTCTCATCGGCACGGGAGCGAAGGTGCTGGGCCCGCTGAAGATCGGGGATAACAGCCGCGTCGCGGCAAACTCGGTCGTGCTGCGCGATATCCCGCCGGACAGCACCGCTGTCGGCGTACCGGCAAAGGTGGTGCGCGTGGAGGGAAAGCGCGTGAATTTCGCGGGCGAGGTGGATCAGATACACGTCACCGACCCCGTCTGGCAGGAGCTCGCAGAGCTGAAAAAGCAGCTTGCCCAATTACAGGCGGCCAACAATTAAAGATATGTGGTTCCTCCTGCAAAGGAGGAACTTTTTCTTAAGAAAAATTTACCTGTCAGCTTATTGACAAACGCACACTTCGATGATATCATTTTGATATCAAAAAGATGGAGGCGACAAAAATGACAGAGAAGATCATTGATAGTCATAAAAACGGAATGCCGGTCATGCTGGCGCTCATCGCGGCCTACTGCGCGGCGATAGCGTGCATGGTAGTCGGCGGGATAAATATGGACACTGCCGGCGGCATTGTGCTGTTCGTCGTGGGCATAGTCTGGGTCTGCATCGGCTGGCTCCCGATGCTCGGCCTGAAGGTGCTCAAGCCGCAGGACGCGCTTGTGCTCACGCTATTCGGGAAGTACATAGGCACGCTCAAGGGCGAGGGCTTCTACTTCGTCAACCCCTTCTGCGTCGGCGTGAACCCAGCGGCCAACACCAAGCTCAGCCAGAGCGCGGATGTTGACAGCGGCAGCGGGAAGGCTGTGCTCAACGCAGCTCTCAGCGGCGTGAACCCCGTGACCGTATTGAACGAGGCCACGGGCAAGAAGATGTCCCTCAAGGTCATGACGCTCTCGAACGCGCGCCAGAAGATCAATGACTGCCTCGGCAACCCCGTCGAGATCGGCATCGCGGTCATGTGGCGCATCGTAGACACGGCGAAGGCTGCGTTCAATGTGGATAACTATAAGGAGTACCTCTCCCTCCAGTGCGACAGCGCTTTGAGAAACATCGTGCGCATCTATCCCTATGACGTTGCCCCCGGCATCGATACGACCGGCGACGGTCAGGCGGACGAGGGCAGCCTGCGCGGATCGAGCGAGACTGTCGCGCAGCGCATACGCGATGAGATACAGTCCAAGGTCGCCGACGCCGGGCTTGAGGTCATCGAAGCGCGCATCACCTATCTCGCCTACGCGCCCGAGATCGCGGCGGTCATGCTCCAGCGCCAGCAGGCTTCGGCCATAATCGACGCACGCAAGATGATCGTCGACGGCGCTGTCGGTATGGTAGAGATGGCGCTTGAGCGGCTCAATCAGAGCGGCATGGTCGAGCTTGACGAGGAGCGCAAGGCGGCGATGGTCTCGAACCTGCTGGTCGTGCTCTGCGGCAACCGCGACGCACAGCCCGTCGTCAACTCCGGCAGCCTGTACTGATGGCTGACAATGTGAAGAAGCAGGTGCCGCTGCGCCTGTCGCCGAAGCTGTACGACGCGATCGCCGCGTGGGCGGAGGACGACTTCCGCTCGATAAACGGGCAGATAGAATATCTGCTGACCGAGTGCGTCAGGCAGCGGAAGAAGAACGGAAAGTACGTCCCCGATACGATAGACGAGCCAATCGAGCTTGATATCAGGTAGAATGTGGGCGATAAAGCTCAAGGGCACTCAGCTGTTATGACGGCGGCTGAGTGCCCTCAGCACGGGGCAGTGAAAGGTCTGTTCCCCGCATCGCAAAAAAAGAAAAAATTTTTGACGAAAACTATTGACAAAACCGCTGTTGTTTGGTATTATAACCGAGCCGTGGCCGAGTAGTTCAGTCGGTTAGAACGCCGGCCTGTCACGCCGGAGGTCGAGGGTTCAAGTCCCTTCTCGGTCGCCACGCTATATGCCCCTTATAAAGGGGCATATAATTTGCTGCTATAGCTCAGCAGGTAGAGCGCATCCTTGGTAAGGATGAGGTCCCCAGTTCGAATCTGGGTAGCAGCTCCAGAAGCCCTGAAAACCTTGGTTTTCGGGGCTTTTTGCTATCCTTACACAAAAACGTCAGACCTCATCCCTTTTTCGTAAATCTGCGATAGGGATGAGGTCTGATTTTATGCCCAAAAGAAAAAGAGTGAGATCAAATAACCTCACTCTCTGAAATCAAATATTTTATTCGGCGGGACATTGAGCGCGTCGCATATTTCAAAAACGACGTCAAGCGAAACCGCGCAGTCTGCCGTTTCTATCCGGCTCATATGCGTTCTGCTTATATTGACCAACTCTGCGAGTGCTTCCTGCGACAGTCCGCGTTCCTTGCGGTAATAGGCAATATTCAGGCCAAGATACCTGTATTTATTAAGCTGCTTTATATTCATTGTCTCACCCTTTTATATTTTATCCGGTGAGCACGAATATACTATAACGTGAAAAATGCATTTTATAACTTGCTATGTTACAAAAGTTCTGATACAATACACATAATCCCTGGTACAACATAAAGATGGAGGAGCAAAAGATGAAAAAAGTAATATCTTTATTATTAGCGTTAGCTATGGTTTTCGCGCTGTGCGCATGCGGAGGGGCAAAGAACGATGATGCCTTTCTGAAAAATCTTCAGAAAGGCATAGAAAAAAGAATTTCGGTTGAAGAAAAAATTTCCCAGAACGGCAGCGCCAGATTCTCACCTGAGGCCTTGACTTCCGGTGTTTCGGAAGAGCTCAATGCCATAGGGAGCCTGAGCGATTATACTTTTGCAGATGCTGAGCTTGAAGCACTGGCCGAAGCTTATGTTGCTGCACTCAACAATCAGGTAGCAGGCGGGGCACAATACACGTCCAATTACACTGCATTCATCGACACTTATTACAGTAAGGGATATTATCCGCAGATGCAGCTGCTGTGCACCATTTACGATGACTACGGCCTTGAAATCAAAAAGAAAAGCTTAGAAAAATTTAATGCTTTTTTGGACGACGGCCGCTATTACAGCGAACTGCAGAATGTCATCTCCGGTGAAAATGTCGTTTTTGAATCTCTTGGCGGTTCACGCTCACTTCTCACTATCGAAAATACCACCGGGCATGATTTGTCTGGTGCCCAGATATCCTTTAATTTCTATGACGATGCCGGAGTAATGGTCGGCAGTTCGAGCACTTATTTTCAGTCCTGGCTGCCGGGAGTTACGAACAAAGCAGAGATTTACAGCCAGAATACTTATGCAAAGGCAGAAGCCGAAATATCTCTCTACGGCGGCAGTTCGGGTATTTCCACGGGATACTTCCCCCTCAACTACATAAATGAGATGATCATCGAACTGGAACTTGTAACAGAGCTTCCCAAGGAATTCAGCTACAAGTCATATTCAAAGTGCGAGGTCAACAACTTCTGGTATGAGGATAACTACTGGAATGACGGCGCAGCGACACTTACTCTTCACATAAGCGGCGAAAAGACCTTTGACCGCAACGGAGAGAGAGGGACAGAATCCTGCTATCTCAAATGGAAAATATGTGACGAAGACGGCGTCGTTATCGATACAGGTTCGTTTTATACGAGCGACCTTACAGTAGGGCAAGCTTTTAAGGATAGCTCATCCTCTGCCAGAAACCTGACGCCCGGCAAATATTTCATGGAGATCATGGATTACAGCTGACAATCGAGCAGATGAAGTTTTGCCCAACTTTTTTCGGGAGCTATGACAGATGAAAAGAATATTTGCAGTTTTATTGACCTTGGTCATGTGCCTTGCCCTGTGCGCCTGCGGAAAGAGATCGGGGTTCCGACAGGCTGAAAAAATGATAAGCGGGCTTGGCGAAATAACCTTGGAAAGCGGCGAAGCCTTAGACAGTATAGAAGATATCCTGAAGACCCTCAGCCCTGAGGAGCTTAAAGAACTGAGCAATTACCGCGAATACAAGCGGGCGCGCCGGGATTATGACAAGCTTGCTGAAGAGGACAGACTGTCCAAAGAAAGGCAGGCTCAGATCGACAACGCAGAAGCACTCATCGCAGAGATCGGCGAGGTCACATCCGAGAGCGATGAAAAGATCCGGGCTGCGCGCAGCGCCTATGACGCACTCACGCCGGAGCAGCAGGCTCAGATAAAAGACTACTCTGTTCTGACAGCGGCGGAAGAAGCATTGCCGCTTGTCCACGCCGAAGCTCTTGTATCCAAATTCGACAGCATAGGCGAGATAACGCTCGATTCCGAAACTGAGCTTAAAGAATTGGAAGGACAGTATAAGGCGTTGACCGACAGAGAAAAAGAGCTTGTCACCAACCATGAACTCTTAGATGCTGCGTGGGAACAGTACTACAAGCTCTATACAGAATCTCTCATCAGAGTAACTGATGTCAGTATATCCCCGCCCGATTCGGCAGGCGGCATTGAGCTGTATTTCAACTTTATCAATAACAGCGAAAAAGTCATAAAATATCTTTATTTCAGCGTCACGTTCTATAACCGGGTCGATGATATCGTTTGGAGCAAATATGATAACGAGCCTGTCTCGCACTGCCAATTGACCGGCCCCTACGCCCAAGGCGAGGGCTTGTCCGGCAAGTCATGGCATTGGGGAGATTATTACAATTGGGATATTGACCGCGTTGAATTAGTGGGGCTCTCGGTCGAATACACTGATGGGACAACCATTACATTCAACGAAAGAATGATGCCATATGTTCAGTACTGAACACAAAACCGTGTGAAGCTGATAGAAAGAAATGAGGAGCAGAAGATGAAAAGAGCAATATCTCTGTTGTTGGCGATATCTATGGTGTTTGTCCTGTGCGCATGTGGGAACAAATTGACGGGTATTTTCCTTAATCAAAACTCTATGGAGCTGGAAATAGACGAGACGGCAGCTCTGACATACTCTCTCGTTCCCGAAAACGCAAGTTCCAAAAAAATTACCTGGCAATCTGTAAATTCCTCCGCTTCTTTGAGCGTTCTGGCGATATTTAATTCAAATCCCTGTTTTTTGAAAGCAAAAGAAAGCCCGTTAATCAGGCTTAGATCATCTTCAAGAAGTAATATATTACTCATACTTTTCTGCCTTTCCTTGTTTTGTTCGACCATAGTCGATGATGTCACTGATCGCCCGACTCTCTGTGCGGCCTTTGCCGACATGAAGCGGCATGATTCTTGTAGTT
>CAKTPR010000057.1 GCA_934591725.1 uncultured Oscillospiraceae bacterium | reverse complement strand
TGCGCAGACCACTGTCTTTTCCTCGCCCTCGGCGGCCACGGACACGACCTCCTCAAGCTCGACCTCCGCGCCCTGGTTCATCGCCTGCTCCAGCAGCATGTCGCCTATCTGCGCGCCGCTGACGGAGATGTAGCCGGGGAAGTTTTCAACATTGCTGCTGCGCGTGATCTGCCCGCCGAATGCGGACTTCTCGATGACCAGCACGCTCTTGCCTGCGCGCCTTATATATGTTGCCGCGGTGAGCCCCGCAGGGCCGCCGCCGATAACTATTACGTCGTAGATCATATTCATACATCCTCAATAACAAAGCCCGGTTTTATCCGGGCTTTGTTTTTTTAGTATAGTCTGTTTTGGCTTACGCCTGGGCGTTCAGGAACTCCTTGATAGCGCCCGCGCCCGCGAACTTCTCAAAGCTCTCGCCGTCGGTGATGACAAGGGTCGGAGCCTGCTTGACGCCGTAGTTGAGCGCAAGCTCAACGTTGTCCCCGGCCATCAGCTTCTCATACTTGAAACCGGCCTTGTCGAGATAAGAGCAGGCGATGCGGCAGTTGGGGCAGGTCGGCGTTGCGAAGAGCATCGCTCTTGCACCGGCGTGGACTTCGCCTTCATGCTCGCCGTTCTTTGCGGTGTGCTCCTCGACCTTGGGAGCGGCCTCTTCGATCGGCCCGTTGTGCTTGAGCACGGAGTGGTCGATGACGTATTCCTTACGCTCCTTGTATTCCTGGGTCTTACCGGCGTTCCAGTTCTGCACGGGGCGGTAGTAGCCGGTGATGCGGCTGTATACCTCGGCGGGTTCGCCGCACTCAGGGCAGGTGAAATGTTCGCCGCTGATGTAGCCGTGGTGCTTGCAGACGGAGTAGGTGGGGGAGAGGGTGTAGTAGGGCAGCTTGTAGTTCTCGGCGATCTTGCGCACGAGGTTTGCTGCGGCCTCCCAGCTCGGCAGCTTCTCTCCGAGGAAGGCGTGGAAGACGGTGCCGGAGGTGTAGCGCGTCTGGAGATCGTCCTGAATGTCGAGCGCGGCGAAGATATCGTCTGTGTAGCCGACAGGCAGGTGCGAGCTGTTGGTGTAGTACGGGGTTCCGCCCGGTTCCGCCGCGGTGATGATGTCGGGATAGAGCTCAACATCGTGCTTTGCAAGGCGGTAGGAGGTGGACTCTGCGGGCGTTGCTTCGAGGTTATACAGGTCGCCGTACTGCTCCTGATAATCGCTCAGACGCTCGCGCATGTGGTCGAGCACTTCCTTTGTGAACTGCTGGCACTTGGGGCTTGTCATATCGGCACGGATCCACTTTGCGTTGAGACCGGCTTCATTCATGCCGACAAGGCCGATGGTGGAGAAGTGGTTATCGAAGGTGCCGAGGTAATACTTGGTGTAGGGGTAGAGCCCCGCGTCGAGGAGCTTTGTGATGACCGTGCGCTTAATTTTGAGCGAGCGCGCGGAGAGATCCATGAGCTTGTCGAGACGGGCGTAGAAGTCCTTCTCGTCCTTGGCGAGATATGCAAGGCGCGGCATGTTCAGCGTCACGACGCCGACCGAGCCCGTGGACTCACCGGAGCCGAAGTAACCGCCGGACTTCTTGCGCAGCTCTCTGAGGTCGAGACGCAGGCGGCAGCACATCGAGCGCACATCGCTCGGCTCCATGTCGGAGTTGATGTAGTTGGAGAAGTAAGGCGTGCCGTACTTTGCGGTCATCTCGAAGAGGAGCTTGTTGTTCTCGGTGGGCGACCAGTCAAAGTCACGGGTGATGGAGTAGGTCGGGATCGGGTACTGGAAGCCGCGGCCGTTCGCGTCGCCTTCGATCATGATGTCGATGAAGGCCTTGTTGACCATGTCCATTTCCTTCTTGCAGTCGCCGTAGGTGAAGTCCATCTCCTTGCCGCCGACTATCGCGGGCTGATCCTTGAGGTCAGCGGGAACAGTCCAGTCGAGCGTGATGTTGGAGAACGGAGCCTGAGTGCCCCAGCGGGACGGAGTGTTCACGCCGAAGATGAAGGACTGGATGCACTGCTTGACTTCCTTATAGGTGAGGTTATCGACTCTCACGAACGGAGCAAGATAAGTGTCGAACGAGGAGAAAGCCTGAGCACCGGCCCATTCGTTCTGCATGATGCCGAGGAAGTTCACCATCTGGTTGCAGAGGGTGGACAGGTGGCTTGCCGGAGAGGAGTTTATCTTGCCGGGGATGCCGAGACCCTGCTTGATGAGCTGGCGCAGGCTCCAGCCGGCGCAGTAGCCGGTGAGCATGCTCAGGTCGTGCAGGTGGATATCGCAGTTGCGGTGCGCGTCGGCGATCTCCTGATCGTATACCTCGCTGAGCCAGTAGTTTGCGGTTATGGCGCCGGAGTTCGAGAGGATGAGTCCGCCGACGGAATAGGTGACGGTGGAGTTTTCCTTGACGCGCCAGTCCTCAATGTTGAGGTACTTGTCGACAGTCTCCTTATAGTCGAGGTAAGAGGACTTGGTGTTGCGCAGCTTCTCGCGCTGCTTGCGGTAGAGGATGTAGGACTTTGCGACTGCCTCGTAGCCGCCGCGGGAGAGCACCGCCTCAACGCTGTCCTGAATATCCTCGACGGCGACCTTGCCGTCCTTTATCTTCGGCAGAAAGTCCGCCGAGACCTTCAGCGCCAGAAAATCAATGACGCTGTCGTTATAATCCGTGCCGGTGGCGTCGAATGCCTTCTTGATTGCGGCGGCGATCTTGTTTATGTCAAACTCTACTATTTTGCCGTCGCGCTTTACTACCTGATACAATTCTTTATCCCCCTGTCTTTGGTATATCAGACACCCCTGACCTGCACCGACGGAACGTATTCCGCCGCCGCACCGGCCAGTGAGTGCATTTCTGCTTCGTCATAGGCGCCGAGCCCGCGTATATCCAGCACATGGCCGGAATCCTTGAACTGCTGGAGGTAATACTCCTTAGCGCCGCTTATCCATTTTGCCGCGTCCACGATGCTCTCGCGCGTGTGCAGCCCCTTTACCACGGTCGTCCTGAACTCATAGTCCACGCTGCCGCTTAAAAGAAAATCCTTCGAGCGCTCTATCGCGTCAAGGTCGAGCCCGTCGACCCCCGCGGTCTTCGCGTAAAGCTCAGGCGAGTTCTTAATGTCCATCGCGACCCTGTCAACAAGCCCGGCGCGGACGATGTCCATGAGCCTGTCGGGAAATGAGCCGTTGGTGTCGAGCTTTATTTTGAAGCCGAGCGTGCGCACCTTTTCGAGAAACGCGCCGATGTCGCTGTGCAGCAGCGGCTCGCCCCCGGTCACCGCAACACCGTCGAGCACGCCCACGCGCTTTTTCAGAAAGCTAAGCACCTGCTCCTCATCCGTGTCGTGCGCCAGCTCCTCCGGCAGCACCAGAGGGGCGTTGTGGCAGAACGGGCAGCGGAAGTTGCAGCCGCCGGTGAACACCGTGCAGGCGACAAGGCCGGGATAATCCAGCAAGGTCAGCTTCTGCAGACCGGATATAAGCATACCGCACCCTCCTTCACCTTAGCCTGCGCTTCGTCATCGCGCTTGTATATAATAAGGCCATATGCCGCGCTTGTCAATAGCAAAATCACTATATATTGATTACAAAACCGAAAAACTTGGTTTCAGACACAAAATATAGTGCCATCCCGCGCAGCACGCGCAGGAGACACCGACGGCTATTCTAATGCAAGCCTAACAATTTTTCAAGGGCAAAACGGCCAAATCGTGCAAAGTTGTAATAACTGACCATTTACGGCGGCTGAAACTGTGCACTATATAGAATTTCGGACACTTGCGGGAAAAGCGCTCCGGTGATATAATTTACATTCGTGTGTTATTATATATAATAGTGGAAAATAATGGTAAACCGTAAAGCGAAAAAATGAAAGGACGTGAAACCATGTGCGGCATAGTAGGTTACGTTGGAAAAGAGCAGGCCGCTCCGATCCTGCTGGACGGGCTTGAAAGGCTCGAATACCGCGGGTATGATTCTGCCGGTCTCGCCGTTCTCGGCGGCAGGCGCGGCTTACAGGTAAAGAAATCCAAGGGGCGTCTGAGCGTGCTCAAGGCGCTGACGGATAACGGGCGCAGCCTCACCGGCACGCTCGGCATCGGCCATACGCGCTGGGCGACGCATGGCGAACCGAACGATATAAACTCCCACCCGCATCTGAGCGAGGGCAGGAACATCGCCGTCGTGCATAACGGCATCATCGAGAACTATGTTGAGATAAAGGAATTCCTCATCTCTCAGGGCATGCACTTCAGCTCCGAGACCGATACCGAGGTCGTCGCGCAGCTGCTTGAGTATTTCTATGACAGCTGCGGGGACTTCATGGCTTCTGTCTACCGTGTACTCGACCGCATCGAGGGCGCTTACGCGCTGGGCATCATCTGCCGGGACGTACCCGACAGCTTCGTCGCCGCGCGCAAGGATGCGCCCCTGCTCCTCGGCTACGGGGACGGCTGCAGCTTCGTCGCCTCCGACGTTACCGCGCTCATCAAGCATACGCGCGACGTGGCATATATGAACGACGGCGAGGTCGCCCTTGTCTCCGCCGACGGTATCCAGGTCTTTGATGAATACGGCCAGCCCGTCGAGAAGGAGCACAGCTATGTTGACTGGGACGTCAGCGCCGCCGAAAAAGGCGGCTATCCGCACTTCATGTTCAAGGAGATCATGGAGCAGCCTGAGGCCGTGCGCAAGACCATCTCTCCGAGGATAAAGGAAGGCCAGATCGTTTTCGACGAGCTGAGCCTTGATGAGGACTTCATCCGCGGCCTTGACAGGATATTCATCGTGGCCTGCGGCTCGTCCTATCATGTCGGCATGGTCGGCAAGTATAATCTTGAGCGGCTTCTGAGAAAGCCCGTTGATGTGCAGCTTGCCTCGGAGTTTCGCTATGCCGATCCCCTCGTCGGGCCGAACAGCCTTGTCATCGTCATCAGCCAGTCGGGCGAGACGCTCGACACCATGGCCGCGCTCCGTGAGGCGCGCCGCCTCGGCGCGAAGATACTCTCCATCGTGAACGTCGTCGGCAGCTCCATCGCGCGCGAGTCGGACGATGTGCTCTACACATGGGCGGGCCCTGAGATCGCCGTCGCCACCACGAAGGCTTACAGCACGCAGCTCGTGCTGCTGGATATGCTCGGCGTTTACTTTGCCAAGGTCTGCGGCAGCATCAGCGACACGGAGTATGAGGAGATCGTCGAGGAGCTGCTTGCCCTGCCTGTCAAGATGGAGGCCGTGCTCGATGATATCGATGAGATAAAGTACCTCGCCTCCCGCTACTTCAACCACAATTCCATCTTCTTCATCGGGCGCAACCTTGACTACGCCCTCGGCCTTGAGGGCAGCCTCAAGCTCAAGGAGATATCCTATATCCATTCCGAGGCCTACGCATCGGGCGAACTCAAGCACGGCACCATCTCCCTTATCGAGGACGGCACCCTCGTCGTCGCGCTCGGCACCTATAAGCCGCTGTTTGAAAAGACACTCTCGAACATCATCGAGGTCAAGGCGCGCGGTGCGGACATCGTCGCGCTGACGACGGAAAGCAAGGCCGCCGATATGCGCAAGACGGCGGAGAACGTGCTCTCCGTGCCGGATACTCATGTTATCCTCCAGCCCTCTCTCGGCGTCATACCGCTGCAGCTTTTCGCGTATTATGTGGCGCTGCACAAGGGCTGCGACATAGACAAACCGCGCAATTTGGCCAAGTCTGTCACCGTTGAGTGAGAAAAAGGCCGGTATTACTGTAAAATACTGCACAAAAGCGGCGAATACTTCAAATATTTCTTGTACTTTTCCGGTGCCTGTATTATAATGAATCTCTGGTTCAGGCGGAGCCGCCGCGCATTGGGGCGCAGCGCGTCCGCCTGCCGGGAAACCGAAGGAAGGGAGCTGTTACTTAATGGTCAATATCAGCAGCGGCAAGGGAAACATCAGCATTACCGATGAGGTTCTGACCTACCTTGCGGGCGACGCGGCTACCAGCTGCTTCGGCGTCAAGGGTATGGCAGGGCGCAGCAAGGATGGAGGCCCGCTCCAGCTTCTGCGCAGGGAATCAATGTCCAAGGGCGTTGAGGTACACTATAACGGCGACGGCAGCGTATCTCTCGAGCTGCATATCGGCGTCGACCACGGCGTCAATATCGCGGCAGTTTCACGCAGCATTATGAATACAGTCAGCTATAAGCTCACGAAGGCCGCCGGAGTCCCGGTCAAGAGCGTTGACGTTTATATTGACACGATCATCGGATAAAAATTCCGGCATGGGAGGGCCCATGCCATGCGGAGGTACATTCAATTGAGAAATTATATAGACGCCGCTGCCTTCAAAGAGATGATACTCTGCGCCAACGCAGCGCTCCATGCCAATGTTCAGGCGATAAACGACCTCAACGTTTTCCCCGTGCCCGATGGGGACACCGGCACCAATATGGCGCTGACCATGGATAAGGCCGCGACGGAGCTTAAGAAGAAAGAGTTCGATACGATAGCCGCGGCGGCGGATTGTGTAGCGTCCGCGCTGCTCCGCGGCGCGCGCGGCAACTCCGGCGTTATACTCTCCCTGCTCTTCAGGGGCATCTCCAAGCGCCTCAAGGGTCTTGATACCGCAGGCGCGCAGGAGTTTGCAGGCGCGATGCAGGACGGCGTCGACGCAGCATATAAGGCAGTCATGAAGCCTGCCGAGGGCACCATCCTTACCGTCTCGCGCATGGCGGCGTCTGCCGCCGTCGAAGCGGCGAACGCAGGCGCAAGCCTTGAAAGCTGCCTTGACTGCGCCATCAAGGCCGGCAATGACGCTCTGGCCGAGACCGTGAACCAGAATCCCGTGCTCAAGAAGGCCGGAGTCATCGACGCCGGCGGTCAGGGCTATATGTACATCCTCGGCGCGATGCTCGCCTCCTACCGCGGGGAGATTACTGCCCCTGAGAACGTGGACGAGATCGTCGAGGCCGAGAAGGAGAGCAGTGCTTTCGACGTGTTCGACACGGAGGATATCACCTTCGCGTTCGATACGGTCTTCATCGTGCGCAAGCATGATCCCGACGTTGACCTTGAGCCGCTGCGCAAGTATCTCACGAGCATCGGCGACAGCCTTGTCATCGGTGAGGACGATGAGGCATTCAAAGTCCATGTCCACACCAATATCCCCGGCAACGCTCTCAACGAGGCGCAGAAATTCGGCACGCTGGAGCTTGCGAAGATCGAGAATATGCGCACCCAGCATGACGACATCCTTGCCGGCAAGCACGTCCAGACAACTGACGACCTCGACGCCATCGAGCGCGAGCTTGAGGAGGGCGAGGAGCAGTACTGCAAGAGCGTGAAGGACTACGGCGTCGTCACCGTGTGCGCGGGCAAAGGTCTTGAGGGTCTGTTCAGGGAGCTCGGCGCGGACGGCATCGTCACCGGCGGCCAGACCATGAACCCCTCGACCGACGATATCCTCAAGGAGATAAACCGCACTCCGGCAAACACCGTTTTCGTGCTGCCGAATAATAAGAACATCATCATGGCGGCGGAGCAGTGCGTCCGCCTGAGCGATAAGAAAGTCATCATCATTCCGACCAGAACAGTCCCGCAGGGCATTTCCGCCATGCTGAACTTTAACCCTGAGGAGACCGAGGAGAACCTTATCGCCGCGATGAACGAAGCTGCCGGCAATGTCCACACCGCTATGGTCACCTATGCCGCGCGCGACTCGGACTTTGACGGCCATGAGATCCACGCGGGCGAATACCTCGCCCTGCTCGACGGCGCTCTGCTCGGCAGCTACAGCAGTGAGAAGACGCTCTTCAAGGAGCTGAGCTGGGCATTTGATGAGCTGAGTCCGGAGTTCATCACCGTCTATTACGGCAGCGATGTTGCCGAGGACAAGGCGAACGAGGCCGCGGAGACGATCATCGGCTGCTTCCCGGACGCTGAGGTCAGCGTTGTCAACGGCGGCCAGCCCGTGTATTACTACATGATTTCTGTGGAGTGATAAATATGTCTGATATTTTTGATAAGATCGAGCTGCACGACTGCCCGTTCTGCGGCGGCGCGGGGCTGCTCGAAGAGGAGCAGGGCTGGTGCTGGTACGCCATGTGCGTTGACTGCGGCTCCCAGACCGCAGCCTTCAGCTATAAGACCCCTGAGGAGCGCGAGCAGGCTGCACGCGAAGCCGCACTTGTGTGGAACCTCGGCAAGATAGTCCGCGCGAACCCGAACGAGTAAAACGTATAATATAACAAACATCCACGGCAGTAAGAACAACCTGCCGTGGATGTTTTTAATTCCTGCTCTATGCCGTTCTGCTCACCTGTGTCTTCGCAATCGGGACGGAGGCGGGATAAGCCAATCCTATCAGGTCAGCCCCTCCAGCACTTTCCCGATATCCCCGTCGATGCAGATGCTGCGCGCGGCGATGTTATCGGGCGCGCAGGCGTCACCGAGGTTTATGCAGGCGTAGGCCGCATTAGGATTCTTTGCCGTCATGTGCCAGAACGGGTATTTTATAATGACCGGGGTGTTGTACCCGACGCCGAGCTCCAGAAACAGTATCTTCAGTCCGGCGCGGGTGCGGAGAAAGTTCTCGTACCGCTCCGCCGCACGGTGCCAGCCCTCGTCCTCGACGAAGCTGTCGTCGCTGCGCAGGTTCATCGTCATCGGCCTGCCGCAGTGCGGGCAGCGGGGGATAAGCTCGCTCGGTATCCTGCCGTCCTCCTGCCGCTCATACATCAGGCGTATCTCCCGCTCATTGTCGAAGGTCTCCTGACAGCACGGCTCCGAGCACTGGAACAGGCCATAATCTCCCTGCGTGTAGAACAGGCGCTTCTTGTCAAAGCCCGCCTTCTGAAAGCAGTGGTCCACATTCGTCGTGATGACAAAGTAGTCCTTGGCTCTAACGAGCTTCAATAGCTCCTCATATACCGGCTTCGGCGTGTCCACATAGCGGTTTATGAAGATGTACCGGCTCCAGAATGCCCATAACTCCTCCGGTGTTTTGTAGGGATAAAAGCCGCCGGAATACATATCGTGAAAGCCGTACTTCTCCTCAAAATCGGAGAAGTATTTTTCAAAGCGCTCGCCGGAGTATTCATAGCCTGCCGAGGTCGACAGCCCCGCTCCCGCGCCTATCACGACGGCGTCGGCCTCGTCCAGCGCGGCCTTAAGGCGCGCGATCTGCTCCGAGAAGCTTTCTGTAGATCTCTTCGTCCCTGTCCTTGAAAACATTGAAAATCACCTTCCTGACACTGCTTTCCTTTTGCGTGAACTCCTCCACCGTCTTCACGGCGATCTCCGCTGCCCGTTCGTTCGGGAAATGGAACTCCCCCGTTGAGATGCAGCAGAACGCCACGCTCTCAAGCCCGTTTTCAGCTGCCAGCTCCAAGCAAGAGCGGTAGCAGGAGGCCAGCAGCTCTTCATCCTGCTTTGTCACGCGCCCGCTGATGATCGGGCCGACAGTGTGCAGAACGTACCGGCAGGGGAGATTATAGGCCGGCGTTATCTTCGCTGCGCCTGTCGGCTCCTCATGCCCCTGCCTGCGCATCAGCTCCGCGCAGTATTCCCGCAGCTCAACTCCCGCATAGCTGTGTATGCAGTTGTCGATGCAGCGGTGGTTCGGTATATAGCAGCCGGTCATGCCGGAGTTCGCGGCGTTCACGATCGCATCGCATCGCAGCGTCGTAATGTCGCCGCGCCAGATATACAGCCCGCGGCGCACCGGCATGAGGCTGCCGATGTCCGTTATGCCCTTGGCTTCAAGCTCTGCGCGCAGGTACTCGTCCTGCACGCGGAGAAATTCCGGGCTGCACTTGCGCGCCGTGCGCACGTTCATCAGCGCGCGGAGCAGGAGCCGCTGCTCCTCTCCGCCCGCCGGGACACGCGCCCCGCGGTATTCCGGGCGCTCGTCCAGAAGCGCGTCTATGAGAAAACGCCGCCGTTCGGTTTGATTCATTCAGTGTTCAGTCCTTTTGATAGTTAGTCTGCCGCTTATTTTGCCGGGAAAAAGAAGCCGACCGTCATGTCGAGATAATTCATCCCGCTGTACTCCGGGTACTTTTCCGTGACGCGTGTCTTCATTTCGTCGGCGCTCTCGCACTCGCAGGCGATCTCCTTGAGGTCGTTCAGGTAGTTGATCTTCGTCTGCGCGTCCTTGAGATCCTCCGGGGTGTAGTGCGAGGTAAGCACAAGGTCAAAGCCCTTGCGGATGTAGTAATTGAGCTGGGAGATGATCCCGTCGGCGTGCGGGCAGCCCGCGACGATGGAATGGCAGTCATGCCCCATCATGTGGGTGTAGACGCAGTTGAGCTCAGGTATCTCGACGTCGTATGCCTCGGCGTTGGAGCGGATAACGAAGCGGATACCGGCAAGCTCGGCCTCGCCGTCGGCAAGGATGTGCTCAGGCTGGCAGATGGAAGCGTCAAAGATATCGCCGAAGGCCGCCTTGAAGTTCGAGACGAGCGCCGCACCGCCGCCATTGGTGTTGTAGGCGACAGAAGACTCCGTACCGTAGGCCGGAACTTCCGGCAGGAAGGTCGCGCCCGCACCATGGTAGGCGACGAGCTTTGACTCGACCGCGATGTTCTCCCCCTTGAGATAATCCGTCAGCTCGCTGATGTTGTCGTGGAAGCACGGCAGCTCTATCACAACGCCGCGGCTGTTTTTTTCGATGATGAAGACCTCGTCGTCAATGAGGTCGTGCGTCTGGTAGGCGTGCAGCCTTGCGCGGCCGAAATCATATACATTAACCTCGCCCTTGGCAAGCTTTACGGACTTATAAGTGTTCTTGTTCATTTGAAATTCCTCCGAGTCGAATTCAGCGGGTGTTTTCCCTCTGTGCTTCTCATTTTACTCGGAATTATTCCCGGCACAAGTACGCACAAATCTATTACTCAGTCACCTTTTGGTAACTCTTGGAGCGCGTTAGGAAGCCCCTTGCAATATTTTGAATGTTACACTATAATATGAGTGTAACATTCAAAAAGGAGCGCTGCATATATGCTTACAAAGGAAGAAATGCCCGCCTGCCCGGTGGCGACTACCGTGGCACTGATCGGCAGCAAGTGGAAGCTGCTCATTATGCGCAATCTGCTCTCGCGCCCGTGGCGCTTCAACGAGCTGAAAAAGGATCTGGAGGGCGTCAGCCAGAAGGTGCTGACCGACAGTCTGCGCTCGATGGAGGCCGACGGCTTGCTCACCCGCACCGTCTATCCCGAAGTTCCGCCGCGTGTAGAATATACCCTGACGGAGCTCGGTTACAGTCTCCGCCCGATACTGGAAGCGATGCGCGTCTGGGGCGAGGATTACAAGTCCGCGCACGAATAAAAAAGTTGGAAAGCTTTTGCTTTCCAACTTTTTTATTTTTCTTTACCTCACCATTCGAGGTTCTTTTCCGTCTCCTTGGAGAAGACGTGTGCGACATTGCCGTCAAAGCTGAAGCTGACGGCGTCGCCCATGGCGTAGTGCTCCTTCATGTCGAGCGTCGGGACGATGATGATAACATCCTTGCCCTCGGCGGTGACGTGCAGATGTACGGAGGAGCCCATCATTTCGCTCACATCGACCTTCGCTGCGATGCCCTCACCGGGAGCGGCGATGACCGTGTGCTCCGGACGGACGCCGAGCGTCACGGGCTGGGACTTTATGTCGTTTTCAAGCAGGCGCGCTTCTTTCTCCGCGCTCAGCTCAATGCGTTTTCCGCCGAGCTCGACGAAGAACTTCTTATCCTCGCGCACGAGCTGCGCATCGAAGAAGTTCATCTGCGGGGTGCCGATGAAGCCCGCGACGAAGAGGTTGCGAGGATTGTTGAACACCTCCTGCGGGGTGCCGATCTGCTGGATGTAGCCGTCGCGCATGATGACGATCCTGTCGCCGAGGGTCATGGCCTCGGTCTGGTCATGGGTGACGTATATAAAGGTAGTATTGATACGTTCGCGCAGCTTGATTATCTCGGCGCGCATCTGGTTGCGCAGCTTTGCGTCGAGGTTGGAGAGCGGCTCGTCCATCAGGAAGACTGCCGGATCGCGCACGATCGCGCGGCCGATGGCGACGCGCTGGCGCTGGCCGCCGGACAGAGCCTTGGGCTTGCGGTCAAGGTACTGGGTGATATCGAGGATCTCCGCGGCCTCGCGGACTTTCTTGTCGATAACGTCCTTGCGCTCCTTGCGCAGCTTCAGCGAGAAGGCCATGTTCTCATAGACGGTCATGTGCGGGTACAGGGCGTAGTTCTGGAAAACCATCGCGATATCCCTGTCCTTGGGCGCGACGTCGTTCATCAGCTTGCCGTCGATGTAAAGCTCGCCCTCGGTGATCTCCTCAAGACCCGCGACCATTCTCAGCGTCGTGGATTTGCCGCAGCCGGAGGGGCCGACCAGAACGATGAACTCCTTATCGGCGATGTCAAGGCTGAACTCCTGCACCGCGACAACGCCCTGCTCGGTAATCTGGAGCTTGGCCTTGCCTTCCTCTTCCTTGTCGTCCTTCTTCTTTTTCTTCTTGTTCTCTCCGCTTACGAACGGGTAGATTTTTTTGACGTTTCTCAGTGATACAGTTGCCATTCTTTCCGACTCTATGCGCCGGGCCTCCGCCTCAGACGCACTCGCAGGGGCATCGCCACCCGCATTACGGCAGATCTCCACGCTGCCGCACCCTGAGCCTCAGGGAAAATAAATTCCTCCTTCATTAAAGCTGTGGAAAGCATTGTGTGGAGTGCCGCCCACGCAGTCAAATAGGACTTTTCGTCCACTGTAAATGATTATACAGGCCGCGCCCTGATATTACAACTCAAAAATCGCCTCCGAAAATTGTGCACTTTGCCGGGAAATGCCGCCGCGCCGCGCGCATATACATAGGAGGAAAACTCTACGGGTGGTGAAGAGATGAGAATTTTACGCATGGGCAGCATCGGCCCCGCGGTGGAGCTGCTCCAGCTCGCGCTCAATAGAGCGGGCTTCGGAGAGCTCAAAAAGGACGGCATATTTTCGAGCGCGACGGACAGCGCCCTGCGCCGCTTTCAGGCTGCGCATGGCCTGACGCCCGACGGCGTTGCCGGGCGGGACACGCACAGGGCGCTGCTGCCGTGGTACACCGGCTATATAATGCACCGTGTGAAGAGCGGCGACACACTCTGGACTATCGCACAGATGCACGGCAGCAGCGTCGAAGCGATCGAGACGGCGAACCCCGGCATAGTCCCGGAGCGGATGAGCGCGGGGGAGTATGTCACCGTGCCGCTGCCGTTTCCGGTCGTGCCGATAGATATAAGCTGGTCGTCGGCGCTCGTGGGCTACTGCGTGCGCGGGCTTGCCGCGCGCTATCCGTTCATCTCCGCCGGGGACATCGGCAAGAGCGTGATGGGCCGTCCGCTCTGGCGGCTGAGTCTCGGCACGGGGGAGAACCGCGTGCTGTATAACGCCTCGCACCACGCGAACGAATGGATATGCACGCCGGTACTCATGAAGTTTGCCGAGGAGCTCTGTCAGGCCTATGTCACCGGCGGGACGCTCTTTGACCAGCGCGCTGCGGATATCCTCGCCTATGCGGATATCCACCTTGTCCCCGCCGTGAACCCGGACGGCATCGACCTTGTGACCGGTGAGCTGCAAGGCGGCGAGTTTTATCATCAGGCGCAGAACATCGCTGCGGACTATCCGCGCTTTCCGTTCCCCTCCGGCTGGAAAGCGAACATCCGCGGTGTCGACCTCAACCTCCAGTACCCCGCCGGATGGGAGCAGGCGCGGGAGAATAAATACGCCCTCGGCATCCGCTCGCCCGCCCCGGCAGACTATGTCGGCAGCGCTCCGCTCACAGCGCCCGAGAGCCGTGCGATGTATGATTATACTCTTGCCCTCGCCCCGGCGCTGACCCTTGCGCTGCACACGCAGGGCGAGGTGATCTACTGGCGCTACCTCGATTATGAGCCGCCGCAGTCGCGCCGCATCGGTGAGATATTCTCCGAGGCCTCTGGCTATACGCTTGAGGAGACGCCCTTCGCCTCCGGCTTTGCCGGGTATAAGGATTGGTTCATCGAGAGCTTTGACCGCCCCGGCTACACGATCGAAGCCGGACTCGGCACGAACCCGCTGCCGGTGTATCAGTTCCCGGATATCTATGAGCGCTGCCTCGGCATCCTCGTCTACGGCGCGCTCGTCACCTGATCATATAAAAAGGCTCCCAGACTGTCAAAAAATATGCTTCGATGATGTTTAACAGAGCAGCAGGGGAGCTTGAGGGGGCAAGGCCCGCCTCAAATTGGATAAACCGCCGTCGAAAGCCTTGTTATATCAAGGCTTTCGGTAATAGCATTTTGAACGCTTTCAAAATGCTCGGCGGAAAGCGCGGTCA
>CAKTPR010000056.1 GCA_934591725.1 uncultured Oscillospiraceae bacterium | reverse complement strand
GCTCTGTCGATATCGCGCTTGGATTCACGGTCGGCCTCGCTGTCGCGCTTGTCGTGCAGCTTTTTGCCCTTGCACAGACCAAGCTCCACCTTGACTCGGCTGTCCTTGAAATACAGCGACAGCGGAATGAGCGCGACGCCGTCCTGCATTACGCGCGCCTGAAGCTTGAGTATCTCGCGCTTGTGCATCAGAAGCCGACGCGGCCTGACCGGGTCTTTATTGAAAATGTTGCCGTGCTCATAGGGGCTTATGTGCATCCCGCGGACGAAAAGCTCGCCGTCCTTGATAGTGCAGAAGGAATCCTTGAGGTTTACCTGACCCGCCCGGATCGACTTGACCTCAGTACCGGCCAGCTCAATGCCGGCCTCGAAGCGCTCCAGCACGAAGTATTCATGGAAAGCCTTCCGGTTTTTGCTGATCTCCTTTATACCGGTCTGCTTCGGCAAAGCGCTCACTTCCTTTCCGCGCACATACGCCCGTCTGTTTGCTGGAATATTATAGCACAGGACACCGGAAAATAAAAGAACATTTTGTTAAAGACAGCGTCAGCGCTTGATGTGCCGCCGGTATGTACCGCGCCGCTGCCGCGGGGGACGGGGGCGCGCGAGCAGCAGACAGCCGCTGCCGGATTCAAAAAGCTCCGCCTCCATGTCTCCCCACGGGCGCAGCCCGGCGGAGCGCAGGCACAGGCGCACCATGCCGCGGATATCCGCGGTTTCTCCGTCGGCAAGTGATATGGCCACGCTGTCCGATGATACGAATTCTGTTACCATACTGTAATTAATCATCTCCGTTTATTGAAGCAATTCTGCATTTTCGCCAATCTCAGGGGCTGATTAGTATCATACTTAAACAAAAAATGATTTTCCATGCAAAAATTATGGAAATCCGCCGCGCGGTGTGATATACTTTCTGAGGATTATGTAAATCAGATTATTTATCGGATACGGAGATATACATATGGAACTGATAGAAAAGCAGGTAAGCAGTGAGCTTAAATATAAAGGCGTCATCGTCGACGTGTATCTTGACAAGGCAGAGCTATGCGACGGGAAGATCGCGAACCGCGAGGTCGTGAAGCACCCCGGCGGCGTCACGGTGCTCCCGGTAGATGACAATGGGATGTGCTATATGGTGCGCCAGTACCGCTACCCAGCGGGCAAGACCCTGCTGGAGACCCCGGCCGGCAAGCTTGAGTACGGCGAGGAGCATCTCAGCTGTGCGGTGCGCGAGCTTTCGGAGGAGACGGGCTTCTCCGCTGACGAGCTTATAGACCTCGGCTGCTGCTACACCTCTCCCGGCTTCTCGACCGAGATCATCCATGTCTACCTCGCGCGCGGGCTCCATGCCGGCAAGTGCCACCCGGACGAGGGCGAGTTCCTGAACGTCGAAAAGTACAGCTTTGACACGCTGACGCAGATGGTAGCAGACGGCGAAATCGAGGACGCGAAGACCGTTATCGCGATCCTCAAGGCGGCAAAGTATCTCAGGTAAAACCGGCCGGAAAATATAAATGTTGATATTACAGGACTTTTGTGGTAAAATCTGAAATTGGTCGGCCTGTATGTTGGCCGCATCCGACAGTATCGGAAGGTGCATATATTGGAAAAGTACGTTATTAACGGAGCTACAACGCTGCACGGCGAGGTCGAAATAAGCGGCGCGAAAAACGCGGCAGTGGCGATAATCCCGGCAGCTCTGATGGTGGACGGCGTCTGCTGCATAGAGAATATCCCGCAGATAAGCGATACGGATATGCTCCTCACCATCCTCAAGGAGCTTGGCGCAAAGATCCGCTATATCAATAAGTCCACGATAGAGATAGACGCGAGGAACGCGACCTATAAGGACGCTCCCTATGACCTGATGCGCAAGATCAGGGCGTCGTACTATCTCATCGGCGCAATGCTCGGCCGCTTCGGCAGCGCAAAGACCACCATGCCCGGCGGCTGCAACTTCGGCGTGCGCCCCATAGACCAGCATATCAAAGGCATGACCGCCCTTGGCGCTGACGTTGACGTAAAGAACGGCTTCGTCTACGCCGACGCGAGGGACGGGAGACTCCACGGCGCGCGCATTTATCTGGACAAGGTCTCCGTCGGCGCAACGATGAATATCATCATCGCCGCGGCGCTTGCTCAGGGCAGGACGATAATCGAGAACGCCGCACGTGAACCACACATTGTCGATCTTGCAAACTTCCTCAACTCCATGGGCGCGGATATCCGCGGCGCGGGCACTGACACCGTCAAGATAAACGGCGTCGATAAGCTCCACGGCGGCAGCTACGCCATCATCCCCGATCAGATCGAAGCCGGAACTTACATGGTCGCTGCGGCGGCCACCGGCGGCGAAGTCCTTGTGAAGAACGTCATTCCCCGCCATCTTGAGTGTATCAGCGCAAAGCTCAGGGAGACCGGGACGATCGTCCAGGAAAATGAAGACTCCGTGCTTGTCAAGGGGGCAAGCACGCTCCGCCGCGTGAACGTCAAGACGCTGCCGTACCCCGGCTTCCCGACGGATATGCAGCCGCCTATGGGTACGTTGCTGTGTCTGGCAAACGGCACCTCAGTCATCACCGAGGGCGTGTACGATAACCGCTTCAAATACATGAACGAACTGCGCAAGATGGGCGCGGAGGTTCAGGTCGACGGCAGAGTCGCCGTTATCGAGGGCGGCAGGAGACTGACCGGCGCGCTGGTTCAGGCCTGCGACCTGCGTGCTGGCGCTGCGATGGTCATCGCCGGTATGTGCGCCGTCGGAACCACCGTAGTGGAGGACATCCATTATATCGAGCGCGGCTATGAGGACTTTGTCGGCAAGCTCAACGCTCTTGGCGCGGATATCAGGATCGTTGATTTCCCGGACAATGACGATTCGGAGAAGATAATTTCGGTAGTCTGATGAGAATATGCATATTTGCCAGCGGTTCCGGCGGCAACTGCCTGCTGCTCTCGGATGGGAGCACGCATGTGCTGGTCGACGCGGGGATCTCCATGCGCAGGATAGAAGCATCGCTGCGCGAAGCGGGCATTGCAATGAGTGATATTACCGGAGTGCTCATCACGCATGAGCACTCCGATCATATTTCAGGGCTGAAAATGCTGCTGAAGTATCACCATGTGCCTGTGTACGCTCCGCATACGGTCGCGAACCGTATGCGCGGTATGCTCCCGGATATTGACGGGAGCCTGAATATAATAGATGTCGGCAGCGTGTTCGAGCTTGGGTCGCTCCGCGTGCGCGCGTTCCACACTCCGCACGATACGGATGAGAGTGTCGGCTACCGCTTCAGCGGTACCGGCAGCTTTGCCATCGCAACGGACATGGGTCACGTGACCGACGAGGTGCTTGACGGCCTTACCGGCGCGGAGACTGTGCTTATCGAGTCGAACCACGATATCGATATGCTCAGCTACGGGCCTTATCCCGTGTATCTCAAGCGGCGCATCCTGTCCGACCACGGACACCTTTCCAATAAGGACTGCGCCGTGCTCGCAAGGCACCTTGCGGAGAACGGGACGATGCGCATCATCCTCGGCCACCTCAGCAAGGAGAACAACACGCCGGAGACGGCGCTTGACGAGTCTCGCTCCGCGCTTGACGGTACGCGCGCGGAGCTGTACTGCGCGCCGAGCAGCGGATTCATGAGCTTTGAAATAGGGGAGACACAGCAGTGCTGTCTGTGAAATTCATCTGCGTCGGCAGGATGCGGGAAAAGTTTTATATCGACGCCTTTGCCGAGTACGAAAAGCGCCTGCGCACGCTCTGCCGCTTCGAGCTGACGGAGCTCATGGAGCAGCGTCTGGGCGATAACCCATCGCCCGCGGAGATATCCGCGGCGCTCGACAGGGAAGCGCAGGACATCCTAAAGGCCATCCCGTCGGATGCCTACGTTACGGCGATGTGCGTTGAGGGCAGGCAGATGCCGAGTGAGGGCATGGCAAAGCTCATCGCGGAGCGCGAGAACTCCGGCAAACCGAAGCTGTGCTTTGTGATCGGCGGCTCGTTCGGGCTTTCGGATAAGGTCAAGAGCAGGGCGGATATGAAGCTCAGCATGTCGCAGATGACCTTTCCGCACCATCTTGCCCGCGTGATGCTGATAGAGCAGCTCTACCGCGGCTTCAAGATAAACGAAGGCTCAAGGTATCATAAGTAACGTGACTGCCGCGTTTTGCAGCAGTCGGTAAAAAGCAGATGCGAACTTTTGTACACAAAGTACAAAAGTTCGCAGAAATGATTTTTATGCTTGACAACGGGAAAAAATGTGGTAATATACATTTGTTGTTGATGCGGGCATAGCTCATCCGGTAGAGCGCCACCTTGCCAAGGTGGAGGTAGCGAGTTCGAGCCTCGTTGCCCGCTCCATAAAAGCCTATTGCGAAAGCAGTAGGCTTTTAGTTTAATATCTTCGCGGGTATTCTTTGGTAAAAGCAGGTTCAAGCCTGTGTTTATAAATGCGGGTCAAGCGTTATGCTCCGCCTCGGTTCCTCGCCGTGTAAAAACAGAGGGCAATAAAACAGCGGCAGGGGAATCTGCCGCTAATATCTGCGGGTATGATGGAATTGGCAGACATGCGAGATTTAGGTTCTCGTGCCGAGAGGCGTGCAGGTTCGACCCCTGTTACCCGCACCACGTCGTCGCAAGCTTCGTATCGCCTGCGACGACTTTTTATGCATTGCGTCAAAAGTCATCTCGCGCTCACTCCGCTGCGCCTCCTTTTCAAATCGAACCAACTTCGTTGGGCTTCGATTTGGTTTTTGTTATGTCATCATTGCTTTGACTCTTAAGAGCCAATACGAAGGCGTAAAACAGGCCGCTTTAGCGGCGGCCTGTAAAAGCTATGCGATTGGCGGACTTTTTCATGCATCTTGAGATGCTCTGGTACCAGGCCCTTCTGGGGCCTGTTCAAACCCCGCGTTTTACGCGGGGCTTTGATTGCTAATATCACTTTATCTTCGGGTACAGGGGGAAGGCGCGGCAGAGCTCGATCGTCTGCTCCTTCACCTGCGCGACGGTGCTCTCGCCCTCGTCGATGAGCCGGGCGATCATCTGCGCGATCTGCGCCATCTCCGCTTCCTTCATGCCGCGCGTCGTGACTGCGGGCGTGCCGAAGCGCATGCCGCTCGTGAGCTTCACGGACTGGGCATCAAAGGGTATGGTGTTCTTATTGGCGGTGATGTTCGCCATGTCGAGCAGCTCCTGCACCTCCATGCCGGTGCGCCCCTTGCTCATCACGTCGACGAGCATAAGGTGGTTATCCGTGCCGCCGGAGACAAGGCGCAGTCCCTGCTCTGTCAGTGCCTTTGCAAGCGCCGCAGCGTTGAGAACGGTCTGGTGCTGATAGGCCTTGAAATCGGGCTTCAGCGCTTCGCCGAAGCAGACGGCCTTCGCGGCGATGATGTGCATAAGCGGGCCGCCCTGAGTGCCGGGGAACACGGCGCTGTCTATCTTCTTTTTCAGCTCCTCCTTGCAGAGGATGAGCGCGCCGCGCGGGCCGCGCAGGGTCTTGTGCGTAGTCGTCGTGACGACGTGGGCATAGGGCACGGGGCTCGGGTGCTCTCCCGCCGCGACAAGACCGGCGATGTGCGCCATGTCTACCATGAGATACGCCCCGACGGAGTCCGCGATCTCACGCATGCGCTTAAAATCTATAAACCTCGGGTACGCGCTCGCACCGGCGATGATGAGCTTCGGCCGGCACTCCTCGGCGCGCTGCTGCACCTTGTCATAATCGATCGTCTCCGTCTCGGAATCGACGCCGTAGAAGCAGGCGTTGAAGTATTTACCGGAAATGGACGCCTTGGAGCCGTGGGTCAGGTGACCGCCGTGGCTCAGATCCATGCCGAGGATGGTATCGCCCGGCTTGAGGAGAGCGAGGTACACCGCGACATTCGCCTGCGAGCCGGAGTGCGGCTGGACGTTCGCGTGTTCCGCGCCGAAGAGCTGCACCGCTCTGTCGCGCGCAAGGTTCTCGACCTCATCGACATACTGACAGCCGCCGTAATAGCGCGCACCGGGGTAGCCCTCGGCATATTTATTTGTGAGATGGCTGCCCATGGCCTCCATCACGGCGGGAGAAACAAAGTTCTCCGATGCGATAAGCTCTATATGGTCTCTCTGGCGCTGGAGCTCGCGCATCATCGCGTCATAGACCGCGGGGTCCTGCACTCTTATATTATCGTACATGGCTTTGCCTCCGTTTCTATTCTCCAGGGCAGCACCGCATAATGCGTCAAGAGCAGCTGGCGAGAGAATTTGTGTTCTGATAACGGCACTTTTTTGCAGGAATACTTTTTTGTATTTCAAGAAAAAGTGCCTAAATCAGGGCACAAATTATCCGTCAGATACCGCAGGCGTATTGTGCGGCGATGCCCTATATAATTTTACACCACTATGCTGTCCGTGGCAACTCGGTAAATGTCCCATAAAACACCGTTTATTTTTTGGAACTTTGGCTATAACCGGACAAAACCGGCCGCGTATCTCTTGAAGCGTCCGCGATTAAATGTTAAAATAAGGTACCATCAGTTGACAAGGACACACACGGTTTTGCCGGGCAGAAAAACGCCCATGCCGCTTCAAAGCCCTTGCCAATACACAAAGTATTGCCTTCGGGCTTTTCATTGCCTGAGCGCATTTCTGCTCCGGCAAAACTGCTTGCACCTGACAGCTCTGAATTTTAGAGCGATTTTTGGTTTTTGAGACGAAGATGTGTCGTAACCCATCAAGGCGAAAAGGACAAAAAGCGCCGAAAAGACATGCTGTCAGGCGTGTGCGCTCTCGTCAACTGATGGTAACAATATTATACGGAGGTTCTCCATATGAAGAAGTTCTGGAAAATTCTGCTGACAGTGCTGGCCGTGCTGCTGGCGGCAGTCGTGCTGCTGTTCGCGTGGCTTACGATAACCGAGTACCGCCCCGATCCGGTAACGGAGCTCGACATTGTGTCTTCCGAAGAAGGCTCGCTCATCCCGCCCGATAGGGAGCTGAGCATAATGAGCTGGAACATCGGCTATGCGGGGCTCGGTGAGGACTCCGACTTCTTCATGGACGGCGGCACAGGCGTGCAGTCCGCCGACAAGGAGCAGGTTCTGGAATACCTCGGCGGAGTTGAGGACGTGCTCGACGATATGTGGCCCGACCTTATTATGCTTCAGGAGGTCGACGTTGGTTCGACGCGCACCTATCACATCGACGAGAGCGCCCTGCTTGCCCGCTCGCAGGGCGTCCACGCGCTCAACTATTCCTGCGGCTTCGTGCCCTATCCCATGCCGCCGATCGGCAGCGTACACAGCGGCCTGTTCACGACGACGGACTATAAGATCGACAGCGCCGAGCGCATCTCCCTGCCCAGCCCCTTCAAGTGGCCGGTCAGCACGGCGAACCTCAAGCGCTGCCTTCTCGTGAGCTATCTGCCGATAGACGGCAGCGACAAGCAGCTCGTGCTCGTGAATCTCCATCTTGAGGCCTACGACGACGGCGAGGGAAAGATAGCCCAGACGAATCAGCTGCGCGACTTTATAACGAGCGAGTACGAAAAAGGCAACTACGTTATCGCAGGCGGCGACTTCAATCAGGTCTTCCCCGGAAGTCTCGACATTTATCCGATAATCGATCCGGAGCTCTGGACGCCGGGGGTGCTCGACGAGAACCTGCTGCCCGACGGCTGGACGCTCGCATATGACCTTGACACACCGAGCTGCCGTCTGCTCAACCAGCCCTACGACAAGGAGGACGAGAACACGCAGCACTATGTCATAGACGGCTTCATCCTCTCCCCGAATGTGGAGCTTACAAACGTGCAGACACTCGGCCTCGATTTCGGAAGCTCAGACCACAACCCGGTCTTTATAAATGTGAAGCTGAAATAATTCGATAATACACATACCGCGCCTAATCAGCCATCCTTAGCCGCGCAGAAAAGCCGAGGTTTTATCCCCTCAGGCGCAAAGCGCCAGCTCCCCTTGAAAAACAAGGGGAGCCTTTTCATACCCATATCTGCCGACGCAACATCATCGGCACAGTTTTATATCCGTCACCACACAAATGGGATAAGTCGATAACGGACTTTTTTCATATATTCATCGTAGCCGTCAAGACCGTTACGGAGCAGCTTTTCTTCATTGAGCAGCCTCTTTACTAACACATACGGGATAAACACCAGCGGTATAAGGCCGATATACGAGCCAAGAATAAGCGGCATTGAGAGGAAGAGCCAGATGATCACGGCATACATGGGGTGGCGGACTATGCCGTACATCCCCGTGCTCACGACCTTCTGCCCGGCCTGAAGCTCAACGCTGCGGGAAAGATATTCGTTCTCGCGCAGAAGCTCGGCAAAACCGGCATACGCCAAAAGGAACACAACGCAGCCGACTGTACTCAGCCATGTTGGAACTGCCGACCAGCCGAAGCGGAAGTCAAGCGCACACATCAGAAAGCTTGCGGCAAAGATGAGCGACGAGAGCGCAAGGACACGCCGCTGCTCAGGCTCGGTCTCCCTTGTGCTCAGGCGCTTTGCGAGCAGTTCGGGCTTTGCGATGAGCAGGACAAGGCCAAGGACAAAGGCCGGGATGAAGAACATACAGAGCAGCCGCCATGCACCGGGATAGTCAAGAGTCCCGGCTGGCAGGAAGAGGAGCAGTCCCATTGTCAGCGCGCCGCTGAGGAGCTTCACGATGCCCTGAGCGGCAAGTCTTTTTCTCATGGCGGACACCTCAAGCTATCACAGCTCTACCCTTTTGGGGGACGCAGTGTCATGCGAAAACAGCATCGCTCTGCACTTTGGGTCGCGCCGCAGGGTCTGTAAAAACTCCAATGATTTTGTCTGCAGGCCGCGGTCAAAGCCGTAGCCGGGGATGACTGAGTCGCGCAGGTTATCCTCGCAGAAGGCGACGTCCGAGGCGAGGACGGCATAGTCTCCCCAGTATATGCCCGTGCCGACGGCCTTGAAGCGGTTGGTCGGCTCACGCGTCACGAGTGTTGTGAATATGCCGTCGGTATGGCCGGGGGTATAGATGCACAGAACGCTCTCATCGCCGAACAGGTCAAAGCCACGACCCACCGGGCCGAGAACGCTTGCGCGGTAATGGATGCGCTCTATATCGTCCGCGTAGGGCATCCATGTATCCCAGACCTGACGCATTTTATAGACCATGCGGCAGGAATAGAAATACTCAAGCTCGGAGCACGCGATGCGCCCCGCGCGGCCGGCAAAGTCCTTCAGCGCGCAGGTATGGTCAACATCCAGATGCGACAGGAGCACAAGGTCAATGTCCTCCGGGCGCAGCCCCATATTCTCAAGCTGCTCGGCGGCAGTCTCGCCCTTGCCGATCTTCGGTTCATAGAACTTTATTAACCGCGGCGGCAGAAGCTCCCGGCAGTCCGACGACCAGCCGGTATCGAGCAGGATGCGCCCGTGCTTCGGGTGCTCAATGAGATAGGCGTTCACCGGCAGCTCGATGCGCTCACGGAGCAGTCCTCTGTCCGCAATGTATCTTTCGCGCGGGAGCACGCGCATAGTGCCGCAGCGCAGAGTACGGATAACGATATTGCCGCTCACCTTTCCCGCTCCTTTCACACCGTTATAATACTATTTTAATACCCTTAGTCATAAGAATCAAGCCCAAGGCGACGATCAGGACTGTGCTGCATTTCTCAAGATACTTGTTGTACTTCTTCGGAATGAGCACGCCGAAGAGCCCGAAGGCCAGCATGAACACGCAGGTACCCAAGCCGAAAGCGAGCATTGCAGCGGCGCCGCTCTTCCATGAACCGGACGAGGCCGCGAACATCCACATGGAGCTTAACGCGCCACAGGGCATGAGCCCGGTCAGCAGCCCCACCGCAAGCGCCTTGCCCTTGAAGCGGCAGGGCTTTGCGGGTACGGGGCTGAGCTGGCGCAGTATCGGAACGCCCCACATCCTAAGCCCGATGAGCACGACGAGCAGGCCGCAGACGGTGAAGAGCATGCTTTTAAGCTCCGCGTCATAGCTGAATATTCTCCCTATTGCGCCGAACAGCGCGCCCATGAGTGTGTAGCTCAGGAGCCGCCCGCCGTTATACAACAGGGCGCTGCGCTGGGAGAGCATTATCCCGCCGCACATCCCGATGCAGTGGACGCCGGTCAGCACACCGATGATAAAGAGCGCGCCGAACCCGGCTCCGCTCTCCGCCGCCGGGACTTTCACGAGTCCCGTGACGGCGGGAATCATGAAGTACAGGCAGGCCACTGCAGCAATGGCGATCATATCCGACCGCGTTCCGCTGCTGCCCTTGCCGACGGGATAGCCCGTGTTCGCGAGGATGCGCGTTATCTCATCGGGGGATATGATATCCGGATCATAGACCGCGGTCACCTGACTTCTGCGATAGCTTGCCTCGCAGCTGACTATGCCGCGCGAGTGCAGGAGCCGGTGGGCTATCTCGTCCTCGCACTGAGGGCAGATCATCCCATCGACCTTGGTGACAAAGCTTTCATTTACCATAGTTCTTTAACCTCAGGGCGTTGAGCAGAACGCCGTTTGAGCTGAGTGCCATCGCAGCCGCCGCGATGGACGGATTGATTATCCCTGCCGCGGCGAGCGGGATGCAGATGACGTTATAGACGACCGCCCAGATAAGGTTCTGCCGCACATTGCGCATAGTCGCGGCGGAAATGTCGAACACCGTTTTCACGCTGTCAATATTGCTGCCGACGATCATCACGTCGGCGGCGGAGATGGCGATATCCGTACCGCAGCCAAGGGCAACGCCGATATCGGCACAGGCGAGGGCAGGAGAATCGTTGATGCCGTCGCCCACAAAACAGACGCGCTTCCCCTTTGCCTGAAGCTTTTTGACGGCATCCGACTTATCCGAGGGCTTGACCTCACACAGCACATTATCTATGCCGAGAAGTTTAGCGATCCGATCGGCCTTGTCACGCTTATCGCCGCTTATCATCCACAGCTCCATGCCGCGGCTTTTGAGTTCTGCGACCGCCGCCGCGGCCCCGCTGCGCAGATGCTCCTCGCCGTCCGTGAGGCCGAGAGTCAGCGTGCCGGTCTTGTCAAAGACCACAGTATCGGTCTTATACGCCGTCTCCAACTGCTCACCGCCGCGAAACAGCACGCCAAGCTCCGCCGCGCGGCCTGAGCCCGTCATGATGGAGGTCGGCGTCGCAAGGCCGAGGGCGCAGGGGCAGGCGATGACGAGCGTCGCACAGACACAGTTCACGGCGGAGGCAAGGTTTCCGGCATCGAGCACGAAATACCGCAGGCAGAACACCCCGGCGGAGACCAATATCACGACAGGCACGAACACCGTGGCTATCTTATCGGCAAGTCGGGCGACTGGCGCTTTCTCGTTCTGCGCCGCACTGACGATGTCGATTATCTGCCGGAGCATGGACTTGCCGGTGATGTCCTTGCATGAGAGCTGCACGCTCCCTTCGCGGCAGAGAGTCCCGCAGTACATTCTGCTGCCGGTAGTTTTTGACACAAGCGCGCTCTCGCCGGTGAGCATGGATTCATCCGCCCGGCACGTTCCGTCTATGACTGCGCCGTCAATGGGGACGCGCTCGCCGCCGCGGATGAGTATGGTATCATCAGGCTTGAGTTCTTCGATACTGACAGTCTGAACATTACCGCCGCGCAGGACGTTCGCCGTCTCAGGCTGGAGGCGGATGAGCTTCCTTATGGCCTCGGATGCTTCATAGCGCGAGGTGCTCTCCATGTATTTCCCGAAGAGGATAAGCGACAGGAGAACGCCCTCGGAGAGGAAATACAGCTTCACATTCTGGTGGACTGTCAGAGCGGTATAGGCGCTGTGGATATAGATGACCGTCGTCGACAGGGCGACTAAAAGATCCATGCCGAGCACCTTCTGCCTGAGTGCAGTCCACGCGCCTTTATAGAAATACTGCCCCGGCCAGAACTGGATAACGGTGGCCATGGCAAGCTGTATCGCAGGGCGCAGGTTCCAGAACAGCGGCATTGTCAAAAGGACGCTTATGCAAAGCGTCCTTAAGAGCTTCAGTCTGCCGCCAAGCTCGCTCTCGGCATCCCCGCAGGCGGGGCATGACAGGCTGATATTATTCTGCTGCATTTTTGATACGGCGGTATTCCTTGAAGCACACCCACGAGCATGGCAGGCAGCAGACCGGGATATGGAACAGGAGCACCCAGCTGAGCCAGTCTATCCCCTGATAGAACACGCCGTTATATGTAACGCCCTTTATAAGGTCGAAGTACGAGAAGTTCCACACACCCCAGTTGCCGGAGAACGAGCCGCAGAGATGGATTATGAGAAACGAGGCCGTAGTGAACACGCCCGCGACCGCGCCGACAAGCGTTGCGGAAAGTCTGCCGCTGCGCGCGAGAAACAGCGTGACGACGGGCAGAACGTACACTGTGAGGTTCAGTACCCACAGCGAAATAGGGATAGAGTACCCCCAATTGAGCGCCTGACGGATATGATCCCCGTCATGGATGAGCACGGCGACCACCATAACTATTGCGCAGACGGTGATGGTCTTGATGGTTTTTGCGTCAAGCTTGGTGTCCAGCAGCTTGACCGTTTTCTGCTGAGCTTCTGACATATAGATCCCCTCCGGAATTTTTATATTGACCAATTGGTAATTAATAAATTATCACTCTCAAAGGGCTATGTCAAGAGTTTTTGTTGACCAAGCGGTAAGAATATGATAAACTCCAGCCATGCCTATTATTGTTGACAAAGAAAAAGTGCGCATGGATATCCTTCTGGCCTTCCAGCGCTGCATTGAAAGGAAGCCTATCGATAAGGTGACGCTGCGTGACATCGCTGCGGAGGCGGGAATGTCGCACCCCAAACTGCTCAATTACTTTGAAAGCAAGGACGCACTTATCCTCAGCTACGTGAAGTACACGCGGGAGTATATGTCAAAGCACTGCATGGAATGGTTCAGGGCTCACAGCAGAAAGGACTACGAGTCAAACCTTGCATACATGAACGCTTTCATGAAATACGTCGCCGACGCGCCGGAGGGCGAGCTGCGCCCGAACGCCACAACGCAGACCTATGTTCTCGGCCACTATAACGAGGAGATCGGCCAAATGGTCTGCGAGGAGTTCCGCGAGTGGCGCGAGGTAATGGAAAAGTGCCTTGTCTCCATCTACGGCGAGGAGGTCGGAAAGAGCGAGGCGGAAGCAATGATGATACTCATTGCCGGGACTTTCATCTGCAACTACAACAGAGCGCTGACAGGGCGGATAAACGACAACATCATCGGCAGCATCGCAGGACTTGTCGGATCATAACAGCCAAAGGGAAACCCCGGAAGCTCCCAAGTACGGGAAGCTTCCGGGGGTTATTGCTGGAAGCAACGCAGAAAGCTGCACCTCGGCTCTTGCTGAGGTGCAGCTTGAATGTTTATTCTGAGTCACCTTCGGGTGCGGTATCTTGATAGTTTCGCCTGCGGTCAGCTCGGTGATGTAAGTTTTGCTGTCGGCGTTTATCACACAGTATCCGGTCTCCACCGTTCCGGCATAAGTGATGGCAACGGTATGCTTATCATCAGCAGCAAGAGGGCAGGTACAGGAAAGAGACTCCGTACCGCCGCACGTCCCGATGCTTACGTTGTCGACCGTGATGTCCAAAGAATAGCTTGCCGTGGTGATAGGGGCAGCGCCCGCGCTCTGCTCACTGGTGAACCACCGCCAACTCCATGCCGTTCGATCACAGAGCCGCAATTTTTATGTTGACAAACGGACATATAGTGAGTATACTGTATATATCCGATATGAACAGTAAAGACAGGGGTGAGAGCTTGAATCTGATAATCAGCAATGCCGGAGACAGGCCGATATACGAACAGATATACACGCAGATAAAGGACTGCATCATTTCCGGGGAGCTGTCGGAGGGGGATATGCTGCCGTCGATACGGGCGCTGGCAAAGGATCTGCGCATCAGCGTGATAACGACGACCCGCGCATATGACGAGCTTGAGCGCGACGGCTTCATTTACCGCGTGCCCGGCAAGGGCTGCTACGTCACAGAGAAGAACATGGAGCTTGTGCGCGAGGAGCATCTGAAAAGAATAGAGCAGCACATGCGCGAGATAGTCGCGCTCGCCGTGCCCTGCGGCATGGACGAGGCGGAGACGGCGCGGATGCTTGCGCTTATATGGAGCGAGGAGGAAAACAGCGATGAACGCAATTGAAATAAAGGAACTTGAAAAGCGCTACGACGGCTTTCGGCTCGGCAGCTTTGACCTGACGCTGCCGTCGGGCTGCATCATGGGGCTTGTCGGCGAGAACGGCGCGGGCAAGAGCACGACGATAAAGCTGATCATGAACGCGATTGGCCGGGATGCGGGGGAGATATCCGTGCTCGGCGCTGACAACAGGAGCGCCGGGTTCCGGGACGTCAAGGAGGATATCGGCGTCGTGCTCGACGAGGCATATTTCCCGGAGG
>CAKTPR010000055.1 GCA_934591725.1 uncultured Oscillospiraceae bacterium | reverse complement strand
GCGCCGCGCCGCCCACGCCTCTCTGCTATTTCTTGCTAAGCTCTACCCCAACTATTGACACAGAACCTTTTTATCATTTTCCGCTTTTATATTTGAGCGTGGTTATAAGCGACTCGCTTGTCACACGTATCGTATTGAGGATCGTTGCAACAGCCGCGACAAAATCTATAAAGATCGCGAACCACAGATTGCAGTAGCCTACAATGCTCAGGAATATCAGCAAGGCTTTCACTATAAACGCAAACAGCGCATTTTCGATCGCGATCTCGCGCACACGAACCGCGACCTGTCTTGCAAACGGAATGTTGTTGATATACTCATGGTCAACTATCGCGTCGGCGTACTTGCTCTTCTTCCCTACGCGCATGTCTATGGCCGCCGGGCTGTGACACTCGATGCCGCTGGCGTAAACAAATATAACATTTGTCTTTGCCTTGGATGAAATATCGCTTATAACTTCGAGACGCTTGTCCCCGCTACACTGCGGGTACATCTCGTTGAAGTTCATAAGCTCTGCAAACTGCTGCCCCGCTTCCTTGCTGTCGTCCGTCAGAAGAATGCACCTTGAAATGCCGACAGCCTTCATCTCCGGAACGAGGTTCTCGGTCTCGTCATTGACGTCGGACGAGATCACAACCTTGCCCATGACCTTACCCGCAACGACCATATAGAAAACCTGACCGATAGCGGTATTGTCCTCCGGCAGCTGCACTCCTCTGCTGGCCAAGAAATCCTTCTCGGCAAAGACAACGTCGATACCGTCGATAGACAGCTCCACGCCGTAGCCCGGAATATCGCGGAAGTCCTTTATAACGTCGAGGTGATATTCCTGATCGTAAGCGGCGGCAATCGCCTTGGCAACGGGCTGCTCGGAATAATACACCGCATGAGCGACGAAGTTCATGAATGTAGCGGAATCGAGCACATCCGAATACATTGCAATGATGCGCGGGCATTCGTCGGCGAAGATACCGGCCTTGTCGAATATGGCGATATTGGCATTCGCCATGCCTTCAAGATCCTTTGCGCTGTTGAACACAACTCCCTGCTGGGCGCTGTAACACAAACCGACGATACCGGAGAGCGGGATGGAGACGACAATGGACATCGGCGTCGCGATCAGGATGATCATCAGCGCGCGGTGAACCGACACGATATAGCTATAATTAGTAAATATCGGCAATGCGATAGCGTATGCCAGTGCAAGAAACACCGCGACTTTAAGCACAGAGCCGGAACTGCTGAGCATGACCTCATGGATATTCAGCGGAGAGGCGTTCTTGTCCTCAACCGCGGCCTTGACCTTTGCGGTGACTTCTTCGTCCTGATATGCCAGCAGTTCAAGCGCGGCCTTCTCGGTGTGATCCTTTGCGTAATTGAGCAGAAGCTGGCCAATCTGATAAAGCAGGATGACTGCCGCGCCCTCTATTGCAAAGCCGATAAAGAAAGCGATAACCGACACAACGACAACTACGACCGAGGTGGCAAGGTACCTGCCGTTCTCAACATCCGAGACGGCTTCCATGACGATGTCATAGCCCGCGGCTGCTGCGGCAAGAACGAGCAGAATTATGCTGACAAAATCAGGCATACTTATGATAAGAGAAACGGCAAAGATCACCGTGGCCAATACAAGTCTGATGACCAGAGTATTTCCGAGTGCGTTGAGAGAACTGAGCGCACTGACAGCCTTTGAGGGCTCTTTTGCCGCTGTATGCCTGCTTTTGACATGTTTCTGGCTCATCTTGCCACCTCCTGTAGTTTATGTGTCTGTATGCAGTATAGCCCTATCAGGCCTTTCCGTCGCAGCCGAGCACGTCGACGATCTTGTGCTTGACCATTTCCTTAATGGCAGTGCGGCCAGGTGCGAGGTACTGTCTGGGATCGAAGTGATCCGGATGCTCGTTGAAGTACTTGCGGATGCTTGCGGTCATTGCAAGGCGGAGGTCGGAGTCGATGTTGATCTTGCAGACGGCCATGCTGGCAGCCTGACGGAGCTGATCTTCGGGGACGCCGATCGCGCCGGGCATATTGCCGCCGTTCTCATTGATGATGCGCACAAATTCCTGAGGCACGGAGGAAGAACCGTGCAGGACTATCGGGAAGCCGGGCAGGCGCTTTTCAACATCCTCAAGGATATCAAAGCGGAGCTGGGGCTTCGTACCGGGCTTGAACTTGTATGCGCCGTGGGATGTGCCGATAGCGATGGCCAGAGAGTCGCAGCCGGTGCGCTCAACAAATTCCTGAACGTCCTCAGGTCTGGTATAAGAGCTGTCCTCGTGGGAAACCTTAACCTCGTCCTCTATTCCCGCGAGGGTACCGAGTTCGGCCTCAACGACGACGCCGTGGTCATGTGCATATTCAACAACCTGCTTGGTCAGCGCGATGTTCTCCTCAAAGGGCTTGGAGGAAGCATCTATCATAACGGAGGTAAAACCGCCGTCGATGCAGGATTTGCACAGTTCGAAGCTGTCGCCATGGTCAAGATGCAGTGCGATGGGAAGCCCGGTCTCAATGATCGCAGCCTCGACCAGCTTCATAAGATAAGTATGGTTTGCATATTTACGCGCGCCCTTGGAGACCTGAAGAATAAGCGGAGCGTTGAGCTCAGCGGCGGCTTCGGTTATCCCCTGCACGATCTCCATATTATTGACATTGAAAGCGCCGATGGCATATCCTCCGTCGTATGCTTTCTTGAACATCTCAGTAGTAGTTACCAGTGGCATAACTTTTCATATCTCCTTCTCGATTTGCTAATTTTGTACAAAAAGCACATTTACAAATCCGCATTAATATTATATCCTCAAAAAAGCTTATAATCAATACTCAGTTTTTACAAAACGCATTTTAATGGGAATTATTTTCACAGGAGGATTTTGGCAATGTCAGAAAAATTGGTCGGTGCATGTATTTTCGGTCAATCCGGAGGCCCCACTGCGGTCATCAACGCAAGTGCTTACGGCGTTATAAGCGCCGCTCTGGAGGCCGGTGAGATCACCAAGGTCTACGGTGCTTCTCACGGTATCAAGGGTGTTCTTGAAGATAAGCTCTACGTGATGGACGAAGAGGATCCCGAAGAGCTCAGGCTTCTGCTCCATACCCCGTCCTCGGAGCTTGGCTCCTGCCGCTATAAGATAGCGGATCCTGAGGCAGACGATACGGATTACAAGCGCATTCTTGAGATATTCAAAAAGTACAATGTCCGCTATTTCTTCTATAACGGCGGCAATGATTCCATGGACACCTGCAACAAGATCAGCCGCTATATGGAGTCCGTCGGATACGAGTGCCGCGTAATGGGCGTTCCCAAGACCATTGACAACGACCTTTACGGTACCGATCACTGCCCCGGCTTTGCAAGCGCCGCAAAATATATCGCGACCTCCTGCATGGAGATCAACAAGGACGCACGCGTATACGATAACGGCATGATCACTGTGGTGGAGATCATGGGTCGTCACGCAGGCTGGCTCGCCGCAAGCGCGGCTCTCGCGACCGAGTATGGCTCCGGCCCCGACCTTATCTACCTCCCTGAGCGCGACTTTGATATGGATAAGTTCCTTGCGGATGTCGACGCGCTGTATAAGAAGAACGGTAAGGTATTCGTCGCTGTGTCCGAGGGCATCCATTATGCCGACGGCACCTTCGTTTCCGAAGCAAAGACCTCCGCGACCGACGGCTTCGGCCATGTCCAGCTCGGCGGGCTTGCTGCCATGCTCGCCGAGATCATCAAGCAGCACACCGGCACCAAGGTGCGCGGCATTGAACTGAGCCTTCTGCAGCGCTGCGGTGCGCATCTTGCCTCCGCAACCGATGTCGACGAAGCGTACAACGCAGGCCGTGAAGCGGTTATCCAGGCTGTCTCCGGTGTGACCGGCCAGATGGTCGCGTTCGAGCGCGAGTATATCGACGGCAAGTACCACTGCACGATGGTGCTGCTCCCTCTCTCCTCTGTTGCGAACTATGAAAAGAAAGTTCCGCAGGAGTGGATAAACGAGGAAGGCAACGGGCTCAAGAAGGAGTTCATCGACTACGTTCTGCCCCTTATTCAGGGCGAGCCGAAGCTCCCGCTTGTCGACTCTCTTCCCAGATATGCCCACCTGAAGAAAGTTCTTGCCAAGTAAGACGCATAAAGTCACCATAAAGTTCCAAGGCTGCCGTGAAAAACCGGCAGCCTTTTTGTTGAAGCATTGGTATTTTTGTAGTATACTGTAGGCGGTGATAATATGCTGACGCTGAGACATCCATATATAAGCGTAACTGACGGAAGCCGCAGAAGCTACGGCGGGGATCAGGGCAAGTCCGAAAACGCGGCCATGCGCATATGCGGCTGCGGAGTTATCGCGGCGGCGGATGTGCTGCTGTACCTGAGCCGCCGGTATGACTGCGCCAAAGCCGTCAGGCTCGATCCCTCAGGCGCGATATCCCGCGAGGAATATGAACAGCTGACAGCTCTTCTGCGCCGCAGGTACTTCCCTCTTATCCCCCATGCCGGGATGAACGGAGTCACGCTGATGGCCGGGATGAATTTATATTTTATGCGTAACAGGCTCCCGTTATCCGCCGAGTGGCGTTTCTTCAATCATGACTTATGGGAAAGGATCGCAAAAATGCTCGCGGAGGATATCCCCGTTATCATGGCGGTCGGCCCCAACTTCCCTTTCTTCTGGCAGAATAACCGCACCGTGCTTTATACGAAGGACGATGCAGGGAACTATCACCCGTCCTCATCCACCAAGGCGCACTATGTGACTGTGACCGGGCTTGATGAAGGCTGGGCGCAGATATCCTCATGGGGAAGGCTGCTCTACATTAACCGCGCCGAATTTGATGAATATACCAAAAAGCACAGCGCAGGTTTCCTGTGCAGCATTTTGTACATAAAGCACAAATGAACTGACAGCAGCCCCAGCTCCTGATCCGGAGCCGGGGCTGCTGTGTTGTATAATGTGCCGCTCTATTTGTCGAATGCCGGGTTCACTGCATAAACATTCTTCTGATCGAGCCGGTCGATCGTCTTTCTCAGCCCCTCGCCGAAGCGCTGATAGTGGACTATTTCGCGCTCGCGGAGATAACGTATGACGTCGTTTACATCCGGGTCGTCGCTGAGACGCAGGATGTTGTCATAGGTCAGCCGTGCTTTCTGCTCGGCGGCCATGTTCTCATTGAGGTCGGCAATGACGTCCCCGGTCACGGCCATCGTCGCCGCGCTCCACGGTGTGCCCGAAGCAAACTGCGGATATACACCGGCCGTGTGGTCGACAAAATAGGTATCAAAGCCCGCCTTTTTTATTTCATCCGGCGTCATGCTGCGGGTGAGCTGGTGAACAATGGTGCCTACCATCTCAAGGTGTCCGAGCTCTTCCGTGCCGATGTCCGTAAGCAGTCCCTTGAGCTCCGGGTACGGCATTGAGTAGCGCTGGCTGAGATAGCGCAGCGACGCGCCGAGCTCGCCGTCCGGGCCGCCGTACTGCGAGATTATGAATTTTGCAAGCGCCGGGTTCGGGTTCTTGATCCTGACGGGATACTGAAGCTTCTTCTCATATACAAACATAACTCAGCCCTCCGTTCTGCTCTGATATTCCCACGGCCATGGATCCTTGAGCCAACTGTAGCTGTTCTCGCCGAGCATATCGCTCTGGTCGACCGGGCCGTACTTCTCGGCGTACCGGCAGCGGGCTTCCTTGCGCAGCGCGAGGAAGGTCTGATACATGATGAAGGCTTCCTTATCGTCGGCATGCGTATCAAGATACAGCTCCAGCTCATCGGTGACGAAGTCTATCGCCATAAGCTCGGTAAGCGGAGTCACAGGCTGCGTATCATTGACTATATTCATAAACGGCAGGTCGAGCCCCGGAAAGAGCGTGCCGCGTGAAAGCGCCTCGGCGGCTTCATACGACGGCGTCGCAGAGCTCTGCATTGGCACGTACGCTATCGCGAGCGGCGCGGACGCTCCGGGCAGAGAGCCGTAGCGGAAATTACTTTCGTTCTTATTGCGTTCCAAAAAAATTCCTCCTGTCTGTGATGGGAGACCTCATGGCATGATATGCCGCAGACGGAGGAAAAGTGAACTGAAGCCGACAGGCCAGAGTGTGGCTTGCCGGCTTCATCTGTACGGATTTGTTATTTTATCATTTCCGCGAAGTCCGCTTCGCTTATGATCTTTATGCCGAGCCCCTCGGCTTTGGTGAGCTTGCTGCCGGCGTTCTCTCCCGCCAGAACATAGCTCGTCTTTTTAGATACAGACGAGGAGGCTTTTCCACCGAAGCTCTCGATTATGGCCGAGGCCTCGTCGCGCGTGAAGTCAGAGAGCGTACCGGTGAGCACGAAGGTCAGCCCGGCAAAGCGGTCGTCCCTTTTCTCCTCGTGGCTCGTGAAGTCGACACCGGCGGCTCTGAGACGTCCTATGAGGTGCTGCGACTGCGGCAGGCTGAACCACTCGATGATGAACCCTGCCGTTATGCCGCCGATATCCGGGATCGCTGTGAGCTGTTCTGCGTCGGCTGCGATAAGTGCGTCCAAATTTTCAAAGCTTCCGGCAAGCACCTTCGCGGCCTTCTGCCCTACCTGACGTATGCCGAAGGCGCAGAGAAGACGGGCAAGTCCGGCAGACTTGCTACGCTCGATGGCGGCGATGAGATTGGCGGCGGACTTATCCCCCATGCGCTCAAGCTCGGCTATCTTATCCTGCTCAAGATAATAGAGGTCAGCGGCGGAGCTGACAAGGCCGTTGTTTATAAGGCTCTCGCAGACGGAGATGCCAAGTCCCTCAATGTCCATCGCCTCACGTGAAGCGAAGTGCGCGATGTTGCGCAGCCGCTGAGCGGGACACTCAGGGCTTGTGCAGCGGAGCGCCGCGCCGTCCTCATCCCTCACAACGGGCGAGCCGCATTCTGGGCAGACGGATGGCATCACAAACGGAACCGTACCCTCCGGGCGCTTGTCCTTGTTCACGGAAAGCACTTCGGGTATTATCTCCCCCGCCTTTTGCAGCACGACCGTGTCTCCAATACGCAAGTCAAGACGGTCAATGTTATCCTGATTATGCAGCGTTGCCGCGGAGACGGTAGTCCCGGCAAGGCGCACGGGCTCGACTATGACCTTCGGGGTCAGTACGCCGGTTCTCCCGACCTGCACGATAACATCAAGTACCTTACTCTCCTTCTTCTCAGGCGGGTACTTGAACGCGACCGCCCAGCGCGGAGCTTTGGCGGTGCTGCCCAGCGCAGTGCGCTGTTCGAGGGAGTCTATCTTTATTACCGCGCCATCCATGTCGTAAGGCAGTTCGTCGCGATGCTCGCCGAGCCATTCTATACGCTCAACGCAGGCCTGGATGCTGTCATACTTCATGTACGGTACAACGGGAAAGCCCATGGCCTTCATCGCGTCAAGCGTCTGGGCATGGCTCGTATATATATCGTCGGAGCTGTACTGCATATTGAAGCAGATTATATCCAGTTTTCGTGCCGCCGCTATCTTCGGGTCGAGCTGACGTATCGAACCGGCGGCAGCGTTGCGGGGATTTGCAAGGAGCTTTTCGCCGTTTATCTCGCGCTGCGCGTTGAGCTCGTTAAAAACGGCGCGGGACATGTATACCTCGCCGCGGACGATCAGACGCTCAGGGGCGTTCTCTATCCTGAGCGGGAGCGAGCGGACGGTGCGGAGGTTTTCGGTAACGTCCTCACCGGTAACGCCGTCGCCGCGGGTCGCGCCGCGGATAAATACTCCGTTCTCGTACTCAAGAGACATAGACAGCCCGTCGATCTTCGGCTCGACCGTGTAGCTGTGATGGCCGGGAAGCGTGCTGTCCATGCGCTCACCGAACGCGAACAGCTCGTCAACAGAGAAAACGTCCGTCAGGCTCTCCAGCGGCACCTGATGATGCACCGGCTCAAACTTGGAGAGCGCGGGGCCGCCTATGCGCTGCGTTGGCGAATCGGGCGTAACGAGCTCCGGGTGCTCCTTCTCAAGCGCCTTGAGCTGCTGCATGAGCATGTCATACTCATAGTCGGATATTGCGGGCGCGTCGTCCACGTAATAGAGCTTTCCGTAATAGTTCAGCTTGCGGCGCAGCTCGTTTATTTCCTTTTGTACATCCATGGTATTCTCCTGATTTTACTGCATATTTAGGTATGTGTCCGGTACTTTGCCTACGACTACCGTGTCCGCGATGAGCACCTCGGTCACGACCTGTGCGCTCTCGGTGCCCCACGGGATGAGAATATCTATATCGACAATAACGTTGAGGTTGATCTGGTGCTTTGTCTGGTTTATCCCAGCGGTTACGATGCTGTTGCTGAACTCCACACGCGAGGAGGTCAGCACGATGATCTGTACCGGCACTGACGGGCCGCGCCCCATCAGAAGGCTTATCCCTGTCAGGTTGCCCGCCGGGATCTTTACCGTGAGCGTATGCGTCTCTGTTGCCGCGCCGACTACACGGTCGAGTATCTGCGCGGAGAGCGCGTTTATGCGCGCCATGTTGCTGCTGATGGCGGTTATCTCACCGGAAGAGTTCTTCTCGAAGGATACGAAATAATCCCCGTCATAGTCCCCGCTTGCCATTATATCGGCTATGGCGCTGTTGACTCTGTCGATCACGATATCGCTTGCGTCGGATACGGCGATCTGACTCGACAGTGTCTTAAGGAACATAACTGCCCCTGACAGGAACAGACACAGCGCCGCCAGCGTGAGCAGCAGCGTCAGATTTAACGCTTTTTTTGCTGAGGTCGGCTCGCTCCCCTGCGTGTAGGTGTATTTAGGAGCGGAGCGATGCCGTCGGCGTATATGCATAGGGTCACCTCCCCATGCATTATATGCCTTACTGCCTGTCCAACATGGCACTGACGGCCATCATAATTCCGAGCTTGCCCGACTCATAGGTCAGTCCGCCCTGCATATATACCGTGTACGGCTCTCTTGCCGGGCCGTCTGCCGACAGTTCAATGGACGAGCCCTGGATAAATGCGCCTGCCGCCATGATGACCGGGCAGTCGTACCCCGGCATTTCCCACGGCTCCGGCGTCACGTATGAATCCACGGGAGCGCCGGACTGAATGCCGAGACAGAAGCGCTTCATGTTTTCAACGGAGCCGAGCTTCACCATCTGTATGATGTCAGAGCGGGGTTCTTCAGGCGTGGGACTTGTCGGAATGCCGAGTGACTCCATCATGGCCGAGCAGAAGCAGGCAGTCTTCAGCGCCTGTGCAACGATATGCGGAGCCATGAACAGCCCCTGAAACAGCAGGCGGTTGTTGCCGAGCGTGGAGCCGCACTCCCCGCCGATGCCGGGAGTCGTGAGACGCATCGCCGCGCGCTCGACAAGCTCCTTCTTCCCTGCAACGTAGCCGCCGGTCGGGGCAAGGCCGCCGCCGGGGTTCTTTATGAGGGAGCCAGCAATTATATCAGCGCCAACGTGCGTCGGCTCTTTGATGTCCGTAAACTCACCGTAGCAGTTATCCACCATGATGTTGATCTCAGGGTTCATGGCTTTGACAGTCTCGCATATGCGTCCTATCTCATCGACCGAGAGCGCCTTGCGGTTGTCGTAGCCTCTTGAGCGCTGGATCATCACCGCGGTGACGTTCGGATTTGCCGCGGCTTCGGCTATGGCTGCGTAATCCGGGCCGCCGTCCGCGGCGAGATCGACCTGCGCGTAGTTTATCCCGTAGAACTTCAGCGAGCCGTGGCAGTCGCCCGATATGCCGATGGCGCTGCGCAGTGTATCGTAAGGCATCCCGGTCGCGGCAACTATGGTGTCCCCCGGCTTTACAAGGGCGAACATCGCGGCAGTAAGCGCGTGGGTACCGTTCACAAAGCCGATACGGACAAGCGCAGACTCCGTGCCGAATATCTCGGCGTATATCTTGTCGAGCGTCTCACGGCCGAGATCGTCGTAGCCGTAGCCGGTGGTACCGGCAAAGCACGCCTCGGCGACGCGGTTATTCTGAAACGCCTCCATCACGCGGCGCGTGTTTATTTCGGCGACGCGGTCTATCTCCGCAAATCTTCCTGCAAGACGCTCCTGCGCCTTTGCGGCCATATCGTATACCTCAGGCCGGATGTCTGAAATCTTCATCTGTATCTCCGTTGTGTTTTTATTTGAGTTCCATGACTATGGATTTGAAATACCTGCCGCGCTCGGCAAAATTCTTGAAGCGGTCAAAGGCTGCGCAGGCCGGGGAGAACAGCACTATGTCCCCTGCCCTTGCTGCGTCTGCCGCCGCTTTGACGGCCTGCTTGAAGTCGTCGATTATCCTGACCTCAAGTCCGCTGTTCTCATAGTAGCGAGAGGCGCGGATAGCGGAATATATCTTCCCTGCCGTGTCCCCGGTGAGAAAGACCTTCTTTGACAGCAGGCACAGCTCGTCGCCCAGCCCGTCAAACGGGATGTGCTTATCATAGCCACCGGCAATGACTATCGGCTTGCGCTTCATCGCGTGAAGCCCGGCGGATGTCCTCGTCGGGCTCGTGCCTATCGAGTCGTTTATAAAGGTTATCCCGCGCAGCACACGCACATGCTCAAGCCGGTGCTCGACCCCGCCGAAGCTGCGGGCAACCGCGGCGCAGACCTCGTCGTTCACCAAGCCCTCGACCGCCGAAAATGCGGCAAGGTAGTTGAGCACATTGTGCTCGCCCGGCAGGCGGATATCCGAGACCTTCATCACAGCTCTCGACACGCCGTCGTGCGTGCGGTAGATAACGCCGTCGAGCGCAGCAGCGCCGTCCTCGACCGGGTGCTTATCCGAGAAATAGGATATATGCGCTTTTGAGAAGCCTGCGTAGTACTCCGTATGTCCGTCGTCCTGATTGAGAATGAGCCTTGCATCGGAACGCTGGTTTTCAAATATGGCGCGCTTTGCATCGATGTAATCCTGAAAGTCCCTGTGCTTATCGAGATGGTTCGGCGACAGATTCGTTATCACCGCAACATCCGGGGCGCATTTCATGCTGTGCAGCTGGAAAGAACTGAGCTCCAGCACGGTAACATCGTCCTGGTGAATATCAGGCGTCTCGCAGAGGAGCGGGTGACCGATGTTCCCGCCGAGGTGGACTCTGTACCCGGCGGCTTTGAGCAGCTCTGATATGATCGTCGAGGTCGTCGTCTTGCCGTCGCTTCCGGTTATGGCTATCGTTTTGCAGGGGCACAGAGACATGAATACCTCCATCTCGGAGGTCACGATGGCGCCGCGCGCCTTTGCTTTCTCTAGATGCTCGTCAAATGGCATGAGTCCGGGCGTCCTGAATATAACGTCCTGATCGAGGTGCTCAAGATAATCCACACCGAGGCAAAGCTCTGCGCCCATGGCCTTGAGCTTCTTGCCCTCCTCGCCCATTTCCTGCATGGTACGTTTATCGCAGGCGGTCACGTGGCAGCCGTTATTCAGCAGCAACTCAATAAGCGGCTCATTGCTGACGCCTATGCCTATGACCGCGATCCGCTTGTCTTTTAATGTATTTACATATTCCTGAAGAGTCAAAATCAATCGCCTCACATTCGCTTGACTAAATATATATTATAAGACTTTTTGCCCGGTAATACAAGAATTATTGTTGACTTGTGCCGCGAACATGGTAAAATAAGCCCTGCAAGCGGGTCGGACGACCGCGGGCATAAGGTGAAAGCCTGTGCGTGAGGAAAGTCCGGGCTCCATAGGGCAAGGATAACGGGTAACGCCCGCCAGGGGTAACCCTCGGACAAGTGCAACAGAGATATACCGCCGGTGCTTTCAGCATCGGTAAGGGTGGAAAAGTGAGGTAAGAGCTCACTCATCGCATGGAGACATGTTGATGCTGTAAACTCTATCCGGAGCAACACCGTGGGAGGACATACGACCGGCCCGGTCGTCCTCAGGAGGTGGCTTGATCCTGCCGGCAACGGCAGGGCTAGATAGATGGTCGTCCACGACAGAACCCGGCTTACAGACCCGCTTGCGTTTATATTATACAATAAGTCCTGAGTCAGCCTGCTTCGGCTTTCTCAGGACTTTGGTTTTATTTTCTTACCGGCGGCCCCGCGAGACAGAACGGAAGCTCAAGGTGGTTGCCCTCCATGAGCGCCTTATCACGCAGGAGCACATCCGCCGGGCCGTCGGCGGCGAGCCTGCCGTGGTGCAGCAGGATAACACGGTCGCAGGTCTCCAGCACCATGTCAAGGTCGTGCGTCGCAATGATCTTTGTGACAGGGAGCTTATTTAACGTATTAATAAGCTTGCGCCTGTTCTGCGGGTCGAGCGCGGTGGACGGCTCGTCCATCAGCATGTATTCGGGCTTCATCGTAAGTATCGTCGCAATAGCGGCCATACGCTTTTCTCCGCCGGATATCTTGTGGTTCTGCCGGTGCTTGAGGTATCCAAGCTCCAGCTCGTCAAGTATCTCGTCGACGCTGCGCTCCGCCTCTTCCCTGCTCATGCCGTAGTTCATCGGCCCGAAGATCATGTCCTCAAATACGGTCGGCATGAACATCTGGTTGTCGGAGTCCTGCAAAACGTAGCCGACGCATTTTCTTATCGCGCTGAGGTTCCTGCGGCACATCTCCATACCGTCGATGCTTATTTTTCCCTCGCAGCTGACTAAGCCGAGTGCCGCTTTCATTACAGTCGATTTTCCAGCGCCGTTCGCGCCGATGAGCCCGACGCGCTCCCCCTTTGAGATGGTAAACGAGAGGTCTTTCAGCACCGGCTTTTCGCCGGGATATGCGTAAGTGACATTTTCAAAGCAGATCATTTTCTTTCCCTCATACAAACGCGGAGCCGAGCAGCACCGGAAGGTTATATATACGCGCCAGAACGATAAGCACCGCGCACACTATCGCGGCAAGCCACGCGCGGGAATTGTATCCCCCGTCGTCGGCATAATAAAATTCACCGTGGAAGCCGCGCAGCTCCATGCTCTCATAGAGCATTTCCGCCCTGTCCATGCTGCGCAGAATGAGCTGACCGAGAAACGATCCCCAGGCCGAAATGTGCAGCCCGTGCTGACCGGGCGCGCGCAGCTCGTAGGCTTCGGTCATTATTGCGACCTCTTGCAGCAGCACGGATATATAGCGGAATGTCAGCAGCAGGAGCGAGGTCAGCAGCTTCGGGAAATGCAGCCTGCGCAGCGCAAAGCACACCTCCTCAATGGAGGTCGTCGCGATCAGCAGGAATGACGCCATCAGGCAGAACACGCCCTTCATCATCAGCGTCAGCATTGAGACAACGCCGCCACTTATTCCGACGCTGCCGATCTGCACAATAATGGTTTTATCAAAAATTGGATTGAAAAGCCCCACGGCGCAGACAAGCGGCATGACTATGCGCAGCTTATAAAAGCAGGTGCTGATCGGGATCTCGCTTATCTGATAAGCCACGACCGGAAAAAGCAGCATCACGAGAAGTCCGGTGAAGTCGTATTTATTAAATGACACCGTGACCGCAATGTATAAAACAGTGAGAAACAGCTTGGAGAGCGGCGGCATACGGTGGACGGCAGAGTCCTGCGCGGCAAGCTCATCCATCGCGCGCAGCTCCGCGCCCGCACGTTCAGCTTTATTCATGTTCCCCACCTCCTGTATAATTACGTGCGTACGCGGCAAGCCCGTCATACGGGCTTGCCGCTTTATTGATTTTTCCGGTTGAAATTATGCGGTCTTTTTAGTTTTGTGCTTTCTGAAATAGCCGCCTATGAGGCATATCAGAACTGCCGCCGCGGCGACTATAGCCGAGCCGACAAGGCCGGAAACGGACGTGCCCGCGGGGTTCTCCGCATCATTGGAGAACGCATAGTCCGGGAGGAACGAGGTCTTTTCCTGCACTGCCTCGGCCTTTGCCGCGGCGTCGCTTGCGTAACCGTAATCCTCTTCGTCAAGGCCGAGGTTCGCGGAGTATCCCGCCTCCTCATTGCCGAACAGTGACCACTCAAGCCCGTCGGGGTTGGAGCTTGCAAACAGGGAGAACACTCCGCCGACAAGAACTGCCGCTATCGCAAGCACGATGATGACCGTTTTATAGCTGCGCTTATCGGCGCTGCCCTCTGCGGGGGTATGATCCATCAGGAGCTCGGGGCGGCTGTTATATATAAAGACGAGCACGGCGGCGGTGATAAGGCCCTCAACAAGGCCGATAGCAAGATGTATCGGCTGCATGATCGCGCAGAATACACTAAAAGGAATATCGGCAATTCCGGAAAGGCTCGTCTCAACGACGACGGAGAACGCACCGAGCTGGAGCGTCACGATGCAGCCGATGACGGAGGCTGCGATGATTCTGAGCCTGCCAGCAGCCTTTTCACCCTTGCCGGAAAACCAATTGCTGTGCATTATCGGCCTGTAGATAAGGAAGTACCCGACAAAGCAGCCGTAGAAAGCCATGTTCCATATATTCGCGCCGAGCGCCATAAGCCCGCCGTCGGCAAAGAACAGGCATTGTATCGCCAGCACCGCGATCATCGACAGGAAACCTGCCCACGGCCCCAGTACCGAGGTAAGGAGCATACCGCCGCACACCGATGACGACAATAGCCGGCTTTGCCGACGGTATACTCGACGGGACGATCCCGAAGGATCAGGAGACGAA
>CAKTPR010000054.1 GCA_934591725.1 uncultured Oscillospiraceae bacterium | reverse complement strand
GCGGCGATGGAGCTGGTGCTGCCGCTGTGGAGAAACACACTCTCAAACGCCGCGCCGCAGAGCGAGCTTTGGCGCTATGGCATCTCCGGCGACCTGCCGATAATTTGCTGCGACGGCGGCGCGGTGGAAACGGAAAAGCTATTGCGGCGCTTCTGCCTGCTCAAAAGCTGCGGGCTCGACGCGGAGCTTGTTTACCTAACGCGCGAGCAGGGCGAATACCTCCAGCCGCTGCTGCGGCACATCGGGCAGGTGCTCGCGCCGGTCGGGCTGGAAGCGCTCATCGGCAGCCCCGGCGGCGTGTTCACAGCGCCGCTTGAGGCCGCTGAAACGGTGAAGAGCCGCGCTGCTGTCGTCATCGGAGAGGCGCAGAAGCAGTATCACCCGCTGCGTGAACCGGAGCTGAGCGCCCGCCGCACCGTGGATTCTGTTCCGGGTCATAACTGGGGCAACACGGAATTCACATTTGAAGTAAAGGACACTCTGCCTGCGCGGATATGGCAGCACATCATCACAAACGGCAGCCTCGGCGCGATAGCCGCGGACATCGGCCCGGCGGGGCTGTGGTACAAAAACGCGCGGGAAATGCAGCTCATCGCGCCGCCGGGGGATATATACGATGTGCGCAGCCCGGAGCGGCTGTGCGTCATGGTAAACGGTAAGCCTGTCAGTCTCTTTGCCGCAAACGATGGCTTTGCCTGCCGAGTTAGCTTCGCGCCGGGATGTGCGGAGTGGGAAAAGGAGATCGGCAAAAACAGGATCAGGACGCGCCTGTTCATCCCGCAGGGGCTGGACGCACGCGTACTGCTCATCGACGGGGCAGAGGGGCTGCCGCTCGTCTGGGAACTTGAACCCGCCCTTGGCGGAAAGAACGGAGCCTGCCTGCGCATTGAAGAGGAGCCGGGGCTTATCCGCCTTTCAAGCCCGGATTCGTATTACCCCGGCCTGCAAATGCTTATCGGGAGCAGCGCGGAGCTTGACGCGGAGACTGATTTTACTCCCGCCGCGCTGCGCATAAAGCTGAATGCCGGTGCGGAAACTGTGCTCTGCTGCGGCTGCTGCACGGGGACGGAGCTGCGCGAGCTGTGCGCACCGGACACTGCGCGCTCGCTTCTGAATGCCGTATCCGCGCGCTGGGCAAGGCTCCTCGGAGCGTTTTCGCTGCGCTGCGGAGATGCGGCGCTGGAGCACTATATGAATGGCTGGGCGGTCTATCAGACCGTTGCCTGCCGCCTTGAGGGGCGCAGCAGCATATACCAGAGCGGCGGCGCGTTCGGCTTCCGCGATCAGCTTCAGGACAGCATAAACCTGCTGCTTATAAACCGCGGCTGCGCGAGGGAGCGCATACTCGACTGCTGCCGCCATCAGTACGCCGAGGGCGATGTGCTGCACTGGTGGCACCCGCACCCGGACGGCGACCGCGGCGTGCGCACTCGCTGCTCTGACGACCTGCTGTGGCTGGTATGGGCGCTGTGCGAATACGTCGAGGCCACGGGAGAGGAGGCGCTGTGCTTCATTGAGGAGCCGTATCTCTCTTCACCGCCGCTGAGGAACGAGGAGCACGACCGCTATGAGCGCCCGGAAAAGTCCGCGAAGAGCGCGGCGGTGCTCGAACACGCCCGCGCAGCGCTTGAATGCTGCATACACCGCGGCTTCGGAAAGCGCGGGCTGCCATACACGGGCAGCGGCGACTGGAACGATGCGCTTGACAGAGTCGGCGGCGAGAGCGTGTGGCTGGGCTGGTTCTTTGCCCACTGCGCCGCGCGCTTTGCGGAGCTGCTGGAGCGGATCGGCGGCAAAGGCGGGGAGCGGTACAGGCAGTATGCCGCCGAGGCCGGGGGCGCGGCGGACGCGGCCTTCAACGGGAAATGGTACCTGCGCGCGTTCTATGCCGATGGGGAAGCGCTCGGCGGCGGAGAACGCATCGATTCCGTGGCGCAGAGCTGGGCGGTGCTTTCGGGCTTCGGGGCAGAGTCTCGCGCCGCCGCGGCTATGGATTCGGCGCTGTTCAGGCTATGGGACAGGGAGCACCGGCTCATAAAGCTGCTCGACCCGCCGTACTCCGACGGTGAGCGCAGCCCCGGCTATATCACCGGCTACGGCGAGGGCTTCCGCGAAAACGGCGGGCAGTACACCCATGGGGCAATATGGCTCGCCATTGCGGCGCTGCGCCTTGGGAAAAGCGCCGAGGGCACGGCAATGCTTGAAACGCTGCTGCCGGAGACGCACGATGAGCGCATCTATCAGGGAGAACCCTATGTACTCCCGGCGGATATCTGCACGGCGAGGGGGCACGAGGGACTTGCGGGCTGGACATGGTACACGGGCTCTGCGGGCTGGTACTTCCGCGCGGTGACGCGGGAGATGCTGGGGCTGCGCATGAGAGACGGGAGACTCTATATAGAACATCCTGTACTGCCTGAGTTTTCTGTACACTGGACGGACGACGCGGGGGGCATGCACACGATAGAGCGCACGCCCGGCGGGATCACCGTGGACGGCAAGAGCTACGACGGCGGCGGGATAGGGTGACTGACTGCGCCGGGAAACAAACGTTTTTATCCCCTCAGTCAGCGAGGGCTTGAAATGCCGCGGCATATATTCAGCCGCCTTAAATTTCCTGTAATTAACAAATAGTTCTACCATTTCAAGACTGCGGGTGGTATAATTATGATAAGAAAAATCGCGGAGGTGCCACATGGAATTTAACAGAACCGAGCTTATGCCCGGCGTGTTTCTGAGTCATCTGCGTTCCGACAAATTCAAGACCGCCTGCATGAGCGTCACACTGCTCACACAGCTGCGGCGCGAGACCGCGGCGATGAATGCGATCATACCATACGTGCTGCGCCGCGGCACTACACGCTACAGCGATATGGAGCAGCTGTCGCGCAGGATGGACGAGCTTTACGGCGCGGCGGTGGAACCGGTCGTGCGGCGCATAGGAGAAATTCAGGGCATCGGCTTTTATGGCAGCTTCCCGGAGCCGGACTATCTGCCCGGCGGAGAGGCGCTGCTGGGCGACACCTGCGCGCTCATGGCGCAGCTGCTGCTCGATCCCGTCACGCGCGGCGGCCTGCTGCTGCCGCAGTATGTGGACAGCGAGCGCGAAAAGCTCCTCTATATCATCCGCAGCCGCGTGAACGACAAGCGCAGATACGCCCTCATGCGCTGCATAGAGGAGATGTGCTGCTATGAGGACTTCGCCGTCAGCCAATTCGGCAGCGAGAGCGAGGCCGAGAACATCCATTATAAAAAGCTGACCCGGCACTACCGCGAGCTTATCCAGACCTGCCCGGTCGAGATATTCTATTGCGGCAAGACCGGCTTCAAGACCGTGTCCGATGCGATGCGCGAGGCGTTCTCCGCAATGCCGCGCGGCGAGATAGATTACGACATCGGCACCGACGTGCGCATGAACGCGGTGGAGGATCACGTCCGCTTCGTGGAAGAGGAGATGGACGTGACGCAGGGCAAGCTCGTCCTCGGCTTCCGCCTCGGCGAGTGCATGGAGGAGCGGAACATCCCGGCGCTCTTTGTCTTCAACGCCGTCTACGGCAGCATCGCTACGAGCAAGCTCTTTATGAACGTGCGCGAAAAGCTGTCTCTGTGCTATTACGCAAGCTCGATCCTGTCTCTGCAGAAGGGGGTAATGTTCGTCTCCTCGGGCATCGAGTTTGACAAGATGGAGGCCGCGCGCGATGAGATACTCGCGCAGCTTGACAGCGTCCGCCGGGGCGAGATCACCGACGATGAGCTGCGCTCGGCGAAAAAGACTGTCGCCTCAGACATGCGCGCGGAGCAGGACAGCATAGGCGAGCTTGAGGGCTTCTACCTCTCGCAGGCGATAGACGGGCTCGACTACGGCCCGGCAGAGCTTGCGGCGCTGGCGGAGGACGTCACGAAGGAGGACGTCCAGGCTATCGCCAAATCGATAGAGTGCGACCTTATATACTTCCTCAAGGGAAGCGGAGAGGAGGACGGCAGCGATGATGAAACTGCATGAATACCCTGAGATCGGCGAGAAGCTTTACAGCACGGTGCTCCCGAACGGCCTTGAGATAAGGGTGATACCGAAGAAGGATTTCTCCACCTGCTATGCCGCGTTCATGACAAATTACGGCGGGGCGCACCGCCGCTTCACGATAGACGGGCGCACCGTCGACACGCCCGCGGGCGTTGCGCACTACCTCGAACACAAGATGTTCGACCTGCCGAACGGGGATAACGCCTTGAGCATACTCTCGGCAAACGGCGCCGACCCCAATGCTTTCACCTCAAGCGGCGTGACCTGCTATTACTTCCAGTGTACCGAGGGCTTTGAGGAGAACCTGCGGATGCTGCTGCACTTTGTGTCGACCCCGTATTTCACGGATGAGACGGTCGCAAAGGAGCAGGGGATAATCACGCAGGAGATACTCATGGGCGAGGATAACCCCGGCATGGTCGTCTACTATAACCTACTCGGCCTGCTCTATGACCATCACCCGATACGCGACCGCGTTGCCGGGACGGTGGAGAGCATATCCCATATCACCGCGCAGACGCTTTACGACTGCCACCGCGTTTTCTATGCCCCGTCGAACATGGTGCTCTGCGTGGAGGGCTGCGTCGACCCGGATACCGTCGCGCGCATCGCGGAGGAGGAGCTTCCGAAGGAGCGTGCGGAGATCCCCGCGGCGGACTTCGGCGAGAAGGAATCGCCGCTTCCGCGCGAAAGGCTCTGCCGCGTGCAGGGCGAGGTCTCAGCGCCGCAGTTTTTCATCGGCGCAAAGCTCGACTGCGCCGAGCGCGGCGAGGCTGCGCTCCGGCAGCACCTTGTCGCCGCGCTGTGCCTGAGGATGCTCTGCGGCTCGTCCTCCCCGTTCTACACGAGGCTCTACGCCGACGGGCTTCTCAGCGTGGACTTTGACTATGAGACGGACTTCTCCGCCGGGACGGGAACAGTCATCATCGGCGGCGAGAGCCGCGAACCGGAAAAGATACTCGATGAGCTCTCCCGCGAGGTCGCGCGCATCGCGGCCGAAGGCTTTGACGCCGGGAGCTTCGAGCGCGCCAAGCGCGCGTCCCTTGGTGCGAGACTGCGCGGACTTGAGGATTTCGACAATGTCTGCGTCTCGATGGCGATGGGGCTTCTCGACGGCTACTGCGCGCTCGACGCGTTCCGCCTGCTCGAATCGGTCACGGCCGAGGAGTGCCGCCGCTTCGCCGCAGAAAACCTCTGCCGCGAGAGACTGGCAATGTCAGTGATAGAACCTAAAAGCATCCTATAGAAACAGAATAAGAAGGTAAAAAAGCTATGCAGCCCCTTGTGCAAACCATCCAGCGTGATTCCGCGATAACTTTCCCGATGCTTGGAAACCTCACGATAAACCCGCCGTCCTACTTCACAGTGTTCGGAATGGACATATATTTCTACGGCGTCATCATCGGCCTCGGCTTCATCCTCGGCATACTCTACTGCTCGCACAACAGCCGCCGCTTCGGCATAGATCAGGACAGCGTGTACGACGTGATGATATGGCTCATCCCGACGGCGATAATCGGCGCGCGGCTGTACTACGTGCTCTTCCGGCTGGATTACTACGTCCAGCACCCGAACGAGATATTCGCTATCCACAACGGCGGACTTGCCATTTATGGCGGCGTCATCGCCGGGATACTCGTGATATGGCTTGTGTGCCGCAGAAAGAAGATACCGCTCGGCGCAATGCTCGACCTGCTGTGCTACGGCCTGCTGATCGGGCAGATACTCGGCCGATGGGGAAACTTCATGAACCGCGAGGCATTCGGCGCGCAGACGGATATCTTCTGCCGCATGGGACTCATCGCGCCCGACGGCAGCACGATATATGTCCACCCGACCTTTCTTTATGAGAGCCTGTGGAACCTGTGCATTCTGATCTTCCTCATCATCTTTGAGAGAAAGGGCAAGCGCAGCTTTGACGGGCAGTGCATCACGCTCTATTTCCTGCTCTACGGCATAGGCCGCACATGGATAGAGGGGCTGCGCACCGACAGCCTATATATCGGCGCTACCAACATACGTGTTTCGCAGGGGCTTTCAATAGCGCTTGTGATAATAGCTCTGGCGTACCTCATCATTCAGGGACGCCGCGAGCACCCGCCGGAGAAGCTCTATGTCAACCGCGTTATGCAGGAGACGGCAGCGGCAGACGGCGGCGAGGAACAGACAGAAGCAGACAACGAAACGGAGGAAAAATAACATGGCAGATTATAAGGACATCATCACCGGCACTCTCAATAACATTGTCGGCAAAGTCAAGGAAGTCGCGGACAGCGGCGCTATCAAGGACATATACGAGCACGGCGCGAACCGCGCAAAGTCCTATGGCCAGATGGCAAAGCTCTCTCTGGAGATAAACGGCGACTCTGAGGAGCTCAAGCGCGTCTACGCCGAGATCGGCCGCCTGTACTACGACCAGGCGAAGGACGCTCCTGAGGGCTTCTTCGCACCCCTGTTCGAGCAGGCCGCCGCGCTCATCGAGAGCATCAACGGTAAGCAGGCGCAGATCCAGGCGATGAAGGACGAGTTCGCCGCCGAGACCGCTCCCGCAGAGGACGCGGACTTTGAGTCCGTCGTCGACGCCACCGAGGACGACGGCACCGCAGCCGACGACGAGGACGGCATCGAGATAGAGATCACCGTCGAGAAGGACGACGACAAGGAATAAGCGATAACTTAACAAACGGGCACGCCGCGGCGTGCCCGTTTACTTTACTTCAATTGAACCAAAACTGTTGCGAAACGGCGGGAAATGGATTATACTGTTAATCTGTATTATAATGTACTATAATCAGGAGAGTTTTAATGAAAGAAAAATTCCGCCGCTATTGGGCGCTGGTGCTTGTTTTTGTGATAGTCACGGGAGTGTGCTTTATGTTTGCCGGGCGCAAATCCGGCATGTTCATTGACGAGATATATGCCTACGGCCTGTCGAACAGCCACTATGCCCCGTTCCTGACCGACATAAAGGACGGGGAAATGGTCGGCAAGACCTTCACACGGCAGGAGCTTTTCGACTACGTCGCCGTGACGGACGGGGAGCGCTTCGATGTCGGTTCCGTCTATTATAATCAGGTGCATGACGTTCACCCGCCGCTGCACTACTGGCTGCTGAACGCCGTCTGCTCGCTGTTCCCGGACACCTTCAGCAAGTGGACGGGGCTTGCGCTCAACTATGTGCTGTATATGCTCACGATGTTCGTGCTGTATAAGACCGTGCGGAAGCTCGGCTGGAGCGCCAATAACGGTGCAGCCGCAGCTGTGCTCTACGGGCTGAGCGTGATAGGCATGTCGGCCTTCGTGATGATCCGTATGTACATGCTCCTGACGCTCATCACAGTCGTGCTGATGTATTTGATCGCCTGCCTGATGCGGGAGTTCAGGCCGAAGTACTGCGTCCTTACCGGCCTTGTGCTGCTGGCGGGGCTTATAACGCAGTATTACTTCGTGTTCTATGCCTTCTTCCTCTGCGCGGCATATGTGATATACGCGCTGGTGAAGAAGGAATACAAGGCGCTGGCGTGGTTCGTGCCCTGCGCGCTTGTCGGCGTACTGGGGCTGCTGCTCGTGTTCCCGGCCTGTCTCGACCATCTCTTTGCCGACAAGCTCGTCTCCGGCGGAAACGCGATGGAGAACCTGCGCAGCTTCGCGCAGTACCCCGTCAGGCTCAAGACCTTTATAAGCTTTGTGACGCACGGACTCAAGGCGGCGATAATCATCGCGCTGCTGGCGGTAATTGCACTCTGCGTATATTTCAAAAAGTTCAGAGCGGCGGCAAAGGACAGAAAATTTGACCTGCGCGCGCTGGTGCTCATAGTCCCGGCACTCATCGTGTTCGTGATAGTCGCGCTCATCTCCCCGGTGGATGAGCCGCGGTATATCTATAACCTCGTCCCGGCCTTTGTGCTGGCGGCGTGCCTGCTGCTGTACCTGCTGGAGCAGACCCTCGGCAGCTTTGAGCGGGAGGGACTTATAAAGACGGCGGCGCTGCTCGCCATCATGGCGCTGGCGCTCTGGCAGGCGCGCTGCGCCCCGCCGGATTATCTCTACCCGGAGTACGCGGAGTATGACGCGATGGTCGCGGAACATTCGGACGACAAATGCGTCTACTTCTCCGACAACAGGTTCGAGGCCATCACGCAGGATCTGCTTCAGCTCATGGCCTTTGACGATTTCTATGTGAGCGACGATACCGAGCTCACCGGCGCGCTTAACTATGTCGGCGGCGCGGACGAGTTCGTCGCCTATGTGGACATAAGCGAGTTCTGGTCGAGCGGCTATGACCCCGATAAAATTATCTCCGCGCTCGCGGACAGCTCCGATTACGACAAGGCGGAGCTGCTGTACCAGAACGGTCTGAGCGCAACATATCTGATTTCCAAGTGAGGTGCGAAAAATGCTTTCCGTGATCCTGCCTTCCTATAATGAAGAAAAAATGATCGCCAAGGCGACGGAGCGCATGTCAGAAATTCTCCAGCCGGAGAAGATCGACTATGAGCTGCTGTTCATTGACGACGGCTCCCGTGACAGCACATGGGCGCAGATAAACGAGGCCGCCGAAAAGGACAGCCACGTCGTCGGCGTACACTTCAGCCGCAACTTCGGCAAGGAGGCCGCGATGTTCGCGGGGCTGGAGCAGGCGAAGGGCGACTGCTGCGTCGTCATCGACTGTGACCTGCAGCACCCGCCGGAGAAGATAGTTGAGATGTACCGGCTCTGGGAGCAGGGCTATGAGGTCGTCGAGGGCATCAAGGAAGACCGCGGCGAGGAGAGCGGGCTGCACAAGTTCGCCGCCAACAGCTTCTATGGGCTCATCAGCAAGGCCACGGGGATGGATATGTCCTCCTCGTCGGACTTCAAGCTCCTCGACCGCAAGGTCGTCGACACGCTCAACAGCCTGCCGGAGCGCAACGTGTTCTTCCGCGCGCTCTCGTTCTGGGTCGGCTATAAGAAGACCAGCGTCAGCTACTGCGTGCAGGAGCGCACCGAGGGCGTGAGCAAGTGGTCGACAAAGTCGCTCATCAAATATGCGCTGACGAATATCAGCTCCTTCTCCTCCGCACCGCTGCACATTGTCACCGTGCTCGGCCTCATCATGCTGGCGGTGTCGGTCGTGCTCGGAATCATCGCGCTGGTGCAGAAGATTTCCGGCGTCGCCCTCGGCGGGTTCACGACGGTAATTCTCCTGCTGCTTTTCTCGGCGAGCGTCATCATGATAAGCCTCGGCATAATCGGCTACTATATCGCCCGCATCTATGACGAGATAAAGGGCAGACCGAGATACATCATTTCCCGTATCTGCGGCAGGGAGGACAAATAAGATGATCGAAAAGATAAAGGCGCTTTGCTTCAAGTACCGCGAGTTTCTTGTGTATTTCATAGTCGGCTGCCTCACGACGCTTGTCGCCGCCGCCGCGCGCTTCGGCTTCAACTTCCTGTTTTTCGGTGGGACGCTGCACCCGACCTTCGCGCAGAACACTGCCCTTGCAATAGTCGACTGGGTCGCGGGCGTCGCCTTTGCTTACCCCACGAACCGCAAATGGGTCTTCAGGAGCAAGAACCCGAACATCCTTGCCGAGGCGGGCGGCTTTGTCGCCTCGCGTCTCGCGACGCTCGGAATGGACTGGGCGGTCACGCAGCTGCTCGGCACGGTGCTGGGTATAAACGTATATGTGACGTGGTTCATAAAGTCCGTGCTCGTGTTCCTCGGCAACTATATCCTCAGCAAGCTCTTTGTTTTCAGAAAGAAAAAGGAAGAATGAAAAATCGACAGCCGCGCCTAAACGGGCGCGGCTGTTTTGGGATTATATGGCTTATCTCTGGACTCTGCCGGAGCCGTCTCCGGACATGAGCTTTTCGACCTCATCGACGGTGACGAGGTTGAAGTCCTGCTCGATGGAGTGCTTCAGGCAGGAGGCTGCCGCGGCAAACTCTACGGCGCGCTGCGTGTCAAAGCCATTGCACAGGCCGTAGATCAGCCCTGCGGTGAAGGAGTCGCCCCCACCGACGCGGTTTACGATATGTATGCTGTACTCCTTGGAAAAGCAGCAGTCAGCGCCGTCATACAGCATCGCCGACCAGAGGTTGTCGGAAGCGCTGAGACTCTTGCGCAGCGTGATGCCGACCTTCTTCACACCGTATTTCTCACAGATGCGGCGGGCGACATCCTTGTAGCCCTCGCGGCTGAGCCGGCCGGCGGTGACGTCGGTATCTGCGGCACGGATGCCGAGGACTTTGTCGGCGTCTTCCTCGTTTGCGATGAGCACGTCCACATAGGTGACAAGCTCCTCCATAACGCTGCGTGCCTTTTCCTCGCTCCACAGGTTTTTCCGGTAGTTGAGGTCGCAGGAGACGGTGATCCCCTTGGCCTTTGCGGCCTTGCAGGCGGCAAGGCAGACCTGCGCGGCGCTGTCCGAGAGGGCGGCGGTGATGCCTGTGAAATGGAACCAGCCGACGTTTTCATCGAAGATGCTGTCCCAGTCATAATCCTCCGGGACAGAGGTCGCGATGGAGGTGTGCTTCCGGTCATACACGACCTTGGACGGACGCTGGGAAGCGCCGCGCTCGGTGTAGATGACGCCGATGCGCTCGCCGCCGTAGACGATCTTGCCGGTGCCGACATTGTATTTCCTCATGCACGCCGCGGCGCACTCGGCTATCGCGTTATCGGGCAGACGGGTGACAAGCTCGGTGTCCATGCCGAAGCGGGCGAGGGACACGAGCACGTTTGCCTCCGCGCCGGTGTAGTTGAGCTCCATGGAATCGGCCTGAATAAAGCGGAGATATCCCGCCGGTGCAAAGCTTACCAGCATATCCCCGAAGCCTACGATCTTTTTCATGCTGTACTCCCTCACTTTCCTACGACGTGCAGCGCGAAGCCGCCGACTTCATCCGCAAGATAGAAGAAATTCATCCGCCCCTTGGCGTCATAGCTGATGCTCTCCGCGTTGATGGCAATGCCGCGGCTTTCAAAGTATGCCTTTGCGCGCGCCACAGAATTGGTTCTGAAGCCGATGTGGCCGTGCGTGCCGTAATAGGGGATGTGCATCAGCTCAACGGCTGTACCGACAAAGGTGGACTTGCCGCCCGGCCTGACGCCCATCGGGAAGCGCCGGTTCAGCTCGTCCGCCAGCGCGGCGGCCTCGTCCCTGCCTGCGCAGTTCATGCCGACATGGGCAAGCTCAAAGCCGAGGGACAGCTCAACGGCGCGGCGGCAGTTGTCGGTGACGGTCTGCCAGTCGTGCCGGGCGATAACGTCAGCCTTTGCCATGAAGCTTCCGCCGACAGCCGCGACGGCGGGGCAGGAGAGATATTCGCTCAGGTTATCGTAATTGATGCCGCAGGTGGGGACAAACTTCATCCTGCCGAACGGCCCGGACAGATCCTTTATCGCGCCCACGCCGCCGCAGCGGTTCGCGGGGAAGAGCTTCACCACGCGCAGACCGAGCTCCTGCGCCGCCTGTATCTCGCTCGGAGTGGCGCAGCCGGGAGTCACCGGGATGCCGTCTGTAAGGCAGTATTCCACCATTTCTTTGCCAAAGCCCGGCGAGACGATAAAATCCGCACCGGCTCCGCGCGCGGCCTTTACCATGCCGACATTGGTGACAGTGCCCGCGCCTGCCATCATGTCGGGAAAAGCGGCCTTGATGCGGGCGAGGGACTCAAGGGCGCTGTCGTTCCTGACGGTGACCTCGATGGCGTTGATGCCGCCGGCTCTTATGGCGGCAGCCAGCTCGACCGCGGTCTCCGGTTCCTCGATCTTTATCACGGGGAGAATGCCCGTGGACTCGATGATATCGAAGGGACTTGCCATAGCTTTACCTCCTAAGCATTCAGCAATACTGAATAATGTTCCAAAATTAAGGTAAATAAAGTATAGCACCGGGGAAACGCCCTTGTCAACCGAACGATATGCACAAAAGAAAAGCGCGCGCTTTGTGTACCGTGCATGGGGAGAGCTACAGATGGTGCTGAATGAACGGCAAGGGCAGCCATCCGAAAGGATGACTGCCCTTGGTGACAGCAAAGTTTTAGTGAGTTTATGGTCGAGCTATTCTGGAGGACTCAATCATCAGTATACCCCGCCGCGATGCGGATATCATAAAGTATCGCGGCGTGTATCTCCGCGCAGAAGCTGATGAAGCGCCGGCCGAGATACACAGCGGGCATCTCGCCGCTGTGTACGCACCCCGCGAAGCAGACTGTCCATCTCCCACCGCACATGGCGGCGCGCTCTGCCATGCGCTCCTTTTCGGGCAGCGCCATGGAAAGCAGCTTCTCCATCAGCGCTTCGGCATCGTCAGTCTCCGTTTCACCGGTCGAAATGCTCCACACGCTTTCTTCACCCGCTGTGAGAGTCAGGTCAATCCTCAGCCGTGCCACGGTCAGCCCCCTCCTTTTGATGCGTAGTCATAAGATATATCAGTAACGTATTGGAAGATCGCGCCTATAGCGGCGCAGAACTCGACGAAGTCCGGCGGCAGCAGTACAGTCGGCGCGTCGCCGCTGTGTATGTACCCGTCGAGCACTATTGCCCACGTGCCGCAACACTCGTCGGCAAGCTTCCGCATGGCCGCCGCCCGGCTCTGGAACATGGCTGCCGCCTGCGCGATAAGCGAACCTGCGTCATCGGCGGATATATGCCCGGTGTCCCATTCCCATGAGCTGTATTTATAAAGCGCGTCATGCCCCGGCTGCATCGGCGTGCCGAGCTTTCTGATTTGCGTCGGTTCGACGCCCAGCCGCCGGGTCACCGCATCTGTGTCAAAATCATGCTTCGCTTCGAGCGAAACGCTCAGATACATATCTGTCATTCGGTTCCTGCTTTCGGTTCGTCTTTGTGATAGATGCTGAGTTCTCTAAGATTGTGATTGCAGTAGTGTTTGATCATTTTCGATTCAAAAGTTTCATCGAAGTGTTTCCACCCAATGACCCCAATGTTGACTTTCACATGAGGAATGAACTCCTTTTGAGGGCGGGACGCATCCGGGAAATTACCTACATAGATCAGCTTCTTGGGGATGACTCTTTTTGAGGTGTTGAGCAGCGTTAGCCTGTATTCCGGCAAATAGCCATATTCATCCACTTCGTAAGTAAGCTTGGATTTTTCTTCAAAATCTTCCTTAGGCCGGCTCATATTGAGCGGAAGAAAACGCCACTCCCACTTTGTGAACCCTGTCTGGATGTATTCTGCTTCGTTGTATTCCTCCACGGTCGACGGAATGTTTGCGTCTTTGGTCAGCTTTATGTATATGATCGGCACGATGTGTCCGGGGTACCATGTGCCTTCGTCAACTTTCTGAATCAAGAAATACCGTCCGTAAAGCCCTCTTTCCTTGGCAAGATCGCTTTCCAGTTGATAGGCGAAGACGTCGCCGATTTTCCATTCGCACTTGTAAATTCTCTTCTTTTTCGGCTTTTTCACCGGCGGCAGCGGCGAAAGCAGCTTTGTCTGCAAGTTCTCAAGAGCTTTCTTCTGCTTGGCTTCGTCCGGGGTATCTGCGGCTTGACTCTTCAGTTCATCGATCCAGCGAAGAGCGTTCTCTTTGACAGTTGGTAAAAGCACTCCAAACTTCCACTGCGTATCCGCCAACGCGAGCCAGAACAGCGGCGCTTCATCGGCGCAGTCCATGATGCTTTCAAACTCTGCCGTCAGCCCGTCGGTTATCTCCTGCACGCCCTTGCCGTCGTTGAACAGCTTCTCGAATTCATCTTTCACATCCAGCGCGGTGTCATTCTCGTATAGTCCTGCTCCCCATGCTCCCATTTTTCCACCTCTGTAATTGTTTTTATCTGTTTGCAGTAAACGATTCTATCAGAACAGCTTGCGGCAGCTTATGCTCAGGCTGTTTTCCTGTACCTTGAGCGTATAGTCTATCCCCGTTGCGCCAAGGCCCAGATCAAATGACCGACCGTAAGAACCGTCGTCCTTGCGCTTGACTTTACCGGCTGTGAAACCGGGCTGCTCTGAGTATTCTTCTTCGATAAGTGCCGCGGCCTGCGTGAACAGCTCGTCCGCCTGCGCCGCGCTCTCCGCCGTGATATAAATATCCGCTTCGGTAAGATACCGGCCATATATAAAATAGCACGTCAATTCCGCGCCGCTGCCCAGTATGGCGGCGTCATAGCTGATGTAAGTTTCGGGCGCATACGGCAGCTTTTCTTTTGAGGCAGCCGTAGTGCCGAGCTTTCCTGAGACCTCCGCCGGGGTATCGCCGTAGAATATGCCGTGATCCGAAAGCACGGGAATTTCATACTGCGACCTCTGGACAATGTATCTCTCGAATACCATCACCGCCAGCGTCGCCGCAATAATTGCCGCCAAAAGGATTATTCCGAATATTTTAGCGATTTTCTTTGTTGGCATGTCGCTGCTCCTATTAAGCAAAAAAATCTGTTCGTTGACGCTGTTTGAAACGAACCTCCAGAGTTTGTCTACCTCCCTCCCCGGAAGGAATCAAAGGGAAACCGCGCACGGTTTCTCTTTGCCGGTTCAAGGGTGGAGGTTTTTAGGAGGCGGGGAAAGCGGAATCCCCGCCTCCTAAACGCGTCTTTGGTGACTTTCTGTTCGCACAGAAAGTCACCCCGCGGAGCGGCCGGCAGCCGGTCACCGCAGAAGAGCCGAATACAACCGGCATTGAGCGCCGGGCTTTGCTGCGAAGTAAATACTTCGCACCAGCGCCGACACCTTGTTCTGCACCACTCAATTGCAGACCGGCTCAAAGCTTATGAGTATTTTTGACAATTTATAGTATGTAACTTTCAGTTTCTGATCCCGTCTCTGATTTTTCATTTCTTCAAGAAGCTCGTTGCTTTTGGTATCGAGTACACAGAGCCTGAGTATGCCGCTGCCACCATAGTAAAATTTCCATTCGCTATAATGACCGCGGCTAAAGAAATCGTATCCTCGATAGATAATTCTACCGGAAAGATATACTTCTTTAGTTACACTGCCTTTGCATACATCGATCATCAAAGCGAAAAGCTGCCGGCACTGGTCTGAAAGACACCATATAATGACAGCCTCAAAAATGATCGTCAATACCATGTATCTTTCAAATACATATATCCCTATTCCTATGGCGATCCCGAATAGCAAATATAGAACTTTATC
>CAKTPR010000053.1 GCA_934591725.1 uncultured Oscillospiraceae bacterium | reverse complement strand
GCAGCTGACTGAGGGGATAAAGCCCCGGTCATCCTGCGCAGAAAATTTTCCTGTCACGTCACTGCGCCCGTATCTTCAAGCGCCCGCATCGCTTTCTTGAACTCGACGGAGAACATCACCGCCGTGAAGCAGACCGCGATGAAGTCTGCGACGGGCTCCGCTGTATATACGCCGGTCGTCTTATCCGCGATGAGCTGCGGCATGATGTATATCAGCGGCAGCAGCAGTACGAACTTGCGCATCACCGCCACGATTATCGAGCAGCCCGCGAAGCCTATCGACACGAAGGTCATCTGGCAGGCTATCTGTATCCCGAACATGAACAGCGCGCCGCAGTATATGCGCAGTGCTTTCTTTGTGAACAGGATAAGCGCCGCATCAGAGGAGAACATCCCCGCGAAGAGTCCGGGGAAGAGCATCACCAGCGCCCACAGCGTTATCGAGTAGCACAGGCAGACCCGCAGCAGCAGCCGGAACGTGCTCCTGACGCGCCCGGCGGAGCGCGCGCCGTAGTTGTAGCTGAGTATCGGCTGCGCGCCCTGGGCAATGCCCTGGAGCGGCAGCATCGCCAGCTGCATCACGCTCGTGAGTATCGTCATTGCGCCGACCGCGATGTCCCCGCCGTACCTGAGCAGGGAGGAGTTGAAGCACACGGAGATGACGCTCTCGCTTGCCTGCATCACAAAGCTTGCCGCGCCGAGCGCAACGCAGGGGAGCACGAGCTTTGCGCCGGGGAAGAGGTTTTCCGCGCGCAGCGTGAGCATCGTCTTTTTCCCTCGCAGGAAGGAAAGCACCCATACGCAGGACAGGCACTGGGATATCACTGTTGCCAGCGCCGCGCCGCGCACGCCCATGCCGAGGGCGAAGATGAACACCGGGTCGAGCACGATGTTCGTCACCGCGCCGATGAGCACCGTGTACATCCCCACGTTCGCAAAGCCCTGCGCCGTGATGAACGCGTTCATGCCGAGCGTCAGCTGCACGAACACCGTGCCCAGCGCGTAGATGTTCATGTAGTCCGCGGCGTAGCCGATGGTGTTCTCGCTTGCGCCGAAGGCCAGCAGCAGGCCGCGCCCCCATATCAGCAGCACCGCCGTCAGCACCGCGGAAATGCCGAGCTGAAGCGTAAAGCAGCCGCCGAGAGTCTTCTCGGCGCTGTCATGGTCACCCTTGCCCATGAATATCGACGCGCGCGGCGCGCCGCCCGTTGCGGAGAAGGACGCGAAGGCCGACACCACAAGGATGATCGGCATACATACCCCGACGCCTGTCAGCGCAAGGCTGCCGTCGCCGGGCATGTGCCCTATGTATATGCGGTCTACGATGTTGTAGAGCATGTTGACCAGCTGCGCGATGACCGTCGGCACTGCGAGCTTTACCAGCAGCTTGCCGACAGGCTCCGTTCCGAGAAATGTTTTGTCCTGATCCATGAGACGCACCCTGTTCTTTGATTTAATAGCAATTATAATATTATGGTCTTGCTGCACCTGCTTTTCAAGTCACGAATTATTAATTTTTGCGCGCAGACGGTTGACCTCGCCGCCGCGATGATGTAAAGTAAAAGCACCAAAATACATGGAGATACACAACATGCTCTGGAAAATATGCCTTAAAAGATTCCGCTGGTTCATATACTGCCTTATCCTCGCCGTCCTGTTCGCCCTGCCCGCTGCGCTTGGCAACGGCGAATCCGGCGGCGCGTTCGGCGCGATAGCGTTCTTTATCTTCGTGCCTGCGGCCTTTGTCGCCTTCGTGTGGGCGGTCTATGCCGCCGTGCGCGATGCCATCAATGTGCGTCGCGGCGGTGCAATGCCTGAGGATAAGCCCTCGGTGGTCTCCGCGGCTGCCGGAAAGCTGCGCGATGAAGCCGCCGTCGTCAACGAGCTTGATTCCCACGGCCGGGCGAAGTATTTCATCCTCCGCATCCTCGGCGCGCTGCTGGCCGTCGGCGGCGTCGCGCTTATTATCAAGGACGCCGTTGTTATCGGCACCATTGTCCTTATCGCCGGCGGCGCGCTCTGGATCGCGGCCTCGCCCAAGAGCTTCAACGAGACTACCGACGGCATGAAGATGGTCACCTGCCCGAAGGAGATGACCATTGAGGAGCTTTACCGCGGCATCCGCGGCATGAGCACCGCGCTCGGCGCGCCGTATATCGGCAGGGTCAAGACCATTCCGGGCGATACTATCCTCTTCGGCCCCAATGCCGACGGCTGGTTTGCCTATGTGTACAAGGCGCTCGACGGCAGGAGCTTCTATGCCGCGCTGAGCGATTTCACCGCGACTATCGAAACGCCCGCCCCCGACCCAGTACCGGACACGGCGGGTGACGGAGAAGCGGAGACGGATTACGACGGAGTGCTTGAGGAGATATACACCGCCGTGAAGCACTGCGCCGACCGTGCGCGCACCGGGGCTTGACTTGCGCTGCCGCTTCATGTAGAATACACAAGATACTGAGGGCACGCCTTTGGCGTGCCCTTTATAAAAGAGGAAATACTATGACAGACGAGAACATAAACGCGCTTACCGAGGAGCATGATACCGGGGAGCTGTACTACCACGACCACGGCGACGGTCACGTCCACGCCCATACCCATGAGCACGGGCACGGACATACGCATACGCAGACAAAGGCCGTCGTGAACCGCCTTGCCCGCGCCATCGGGCACCTTGAGTCCGTGAAGCGCATGGTCGAGGAGGGGCGGGACTGCACCGATGTGCTCATCCAGCTTGCGGCGGTGCGCTCCGCGCTCAATAATACCGCCAAGATAATCCTGAAGGATCATATCGAGCACTGCATCAGCGGCGCCGACCACGGCGACGGCGACAGTCTCCAGCACCTCAACGACGCTATCGATAAGTTCATATAAGAAAAAAGGCTGTGAAGAAAAATCCTCCACAGCCTTTTTATGCGCTTAAATATTTGAGCCCGCGTTATAGCCCTCGCGTCTGGCGTTGAATATTTTCCTGACCTGCGCGCAGTCGCCGATCTTCCAGAAATCGTAAGCGAGCGCGCGGAACTGCTCCGCTTCGTCGTCCAGCGGCAGATGACCGCCCGCCCAGATGACCGAATCCGCTTTCAGCTCCAGCTCGCTGCCGTCCGGAGTGCGTATCACGGCTCCGTTTTCTGTGACAGCCACGCAGTCCGCTTCGTTCAGGATCGTTACGGGAACCTTTTCCAGCTCCATCAGAAGACCCTCGCGGTAGAGATACGCCGCGTCGCGGCAGACCTCTTTTTTTCGGCTGATGAGCTGTACGCTCCGCCCCATCATTCCGAGCTGCAATGCGATCTCACAGCCCACAAGCCCGCCGCCTATGACCGCGGCAGTCTGCCCGATGGAATCGATATCCCGCAGCGCGTCGGCCGCCATGATTGCGTTTCCTCCGCCCGGAATATCGGGGCGTTTGGCCTTTGCGCCGAGCGCGGCTACTATCACGTCGGGCTGCAATTCTTCAACCAACTCCGGCGTTGCCTCGGTGCCGAGCCGAAGCTCCGCCCCGCTGCGCTCCAGCCGCCGTATCATCACCTGCATCAGCTGGTCGACCTTCTGCTTGAACGGCACGTACTTCGCATAGCGCATCGCTCCGCCGAGCTCCTGCGCCCTTTCGCACAGCACGACGCTGTGGCCGCGCTCGGCAAGCTCCGCCGCCGCTTCCATACCGGCGGGGCCGCCGCCTATCACAAGAACACGCTTCGGCTCGTCAGTTTTTTTGACCTGACTTGCCGGAATTTCTTTATATGCCGTGGGGTTTGCCGGGCAGCGGCGTATACGCGAGCAGTGGCGCACATAAGGCACAAAGGATTCGCTTATGCAGGCCATGCAGCGCAGGCAGGGGTATACCAGATCCTCTCTCCCGGCCTTGAGCTTGTTCGGCAGCTCCGGGTCGGCAAGCAGCGGCCGCGCCAGCGCGACGATATCCGCCCGGCCCTCGGCAATGATGCTCTCCATCAGGTCGGGGTCGCCGAGCGCGCCGACTGTGACCACCGGGGTGTGCTTCATCTCTTTCTTGATCGCCTCGGCGAGATATACGTTGCAGCCCTGCGGGAGAAACCCGTTGGGGATCATGTGCTGGTTGGTCGATGGGACGTGGAACGTGCCGGAGGTCACGTGGATGAGGTCGACCTTGCCGTCCAGAAGCTTTGCGAATTCTATCTGGTCTTCAAGCGTCAGCCCGCCCTCGACGATCTCTGTGCCGCTCATGCGCACCTCAATTGGAAAATCGTCCCCGCATTTTTTGCGGATGTTCGCGATGACCTCCATCGTGATCCGTGCGCGGTTTTCAAGGCAGCCGCCGTATTTGTCCGTTCTGCGGTTGTTGAGCGGCGAGAGGAACTGGTGCAGCAGCCACCCGTGCCCGGCGTGGATCATCACGATATCCACGCCGCCGAGCTTTGCCATCTCCGCAGCGTCGCCGAAGCGCTCAACGATATAGTCTATAGTCTCCTGGTCAAGCTCGCTGTAATCCTTGCCGAGATGTCCCGGCCCCGCGCTCGGCCCCCAGATAGGCCCGTCGTAGTATTCTGGGTTTGCCCGCGTGCCCGGATGTATCAGCTCTACCGCCGCAAAGGCGTTGTGCTTTTTTATTGCGTCCGTCGCCGCATGGAGATAGGGGAGCACCTCCGGGTCGTCCAGCGCGATGCAGAGCTTGTGTGAAATGCCGGTCTTCATGTCGATGCGGCATTCGCCCATGTGAACTATCGCCGCTCCGCCCTTTGCCTTCCCCTCAAAGATCGCGATGTTCTCCGCCGTCGGGTATCCGCTTATCGGCAGGTTCGAGATGTTGACGGGCGCGGCCTCGATGCGGTTCTTGAGCGTCAGCCGCCCGACCTTTATGGGGCTGAACAGATGCGGGTATTTATATTCCATGCGTGCTTTTCCTCCTGCCATGCGTTTACTTTGCTTCGGCGTTCTTAGGCTGCGTCGCAAGGCTTACGACGATGTAAGCTATCAGCGCCGGGATGAGAGAGGTAAAGGCAATGTACGGGATCTGCACGCCGCACTTGTTGAGAATGATCATGGCCATGCCGCATAGAGCGCTGGCGATCGCGCCCTCCTTGGTGCCTTTCTTCCAGAAAACGCCGCCGAGAACCATGACGAGCGCACCGGCATTCATTATCGAGTAGGTGGAGGACAGCAGCGAGAGGATGCTCGAAGAGCTGATAGCCAGCACCAGCGCGATCACGCCGGATACGAACGTGACTATGGCCGACAGGCGGCCGAGCTTCTTTTCATCTGCCTTGGGGTTGAGCGTCTTGAAGTAAATGTCGTTGACGGCGTTCGCCGTGACATTGAGCAGGCCTATGTCCATCGTGGACATGACCGCCGAGAGAACCGCTGCGATCATCAGCCCGGCGACGATCGGGGGCATATCCTGCAGGACGACCGTGAAGAGTATCGAAGCGGTCGGCGCATCCGGGAAAAGCGCCTTTCCGTACATGCCGATAACGACCGGCATTATAACGAACGGTATCAGTGCCGCCGCCGCGATTATCGGCGACCAGAACGCGACCTTTTCATCCTTGCAGGAGGCCGTGCGCTGGTAGGCCGCGCCGGAGATCAGTCCGTTGAGCGCGCCGGGGACGAGCATCATCACAAGGCGCTCCCCACTGAACGGAACAGGGTCGAAAGAGCTTGCGGGCAGCGCTGCTGATATGGTGTCAAACCCGCCGTGCATCGCAACGATAACTATGCAGAAGACCGTAGAGAAGAATATCACGAGCGTCTGCACGGAGTCCGTTATCATAACTCCCCACATACCGGAGATGGAGCAGTAGATGAATACGACCACCGCCATCACGATCCCGCCGAGGGTCGAGTTGAGGCCGAGCGCTTCAAACAGCGCGCAGCCTGCCATTATCTGGGCTGCCATGATGCCGAGAGATGCGCAGATATTGAGCACTGCCATCAGCACGGAAGCAAACTTGCTCTTATAGCGGTCGCGGATGAGATCGGGGATGGTGATGTATCCGCGTGTATACAGCAGCCTTGACATTACCAGCGCGAAAAGCACGTAGGACAGGCACGCGCCGAGACCGTACCACATACCGCCTATGCCGTATTCAGCGCCGTACTGCGCGCCGCCGACGACAATGCCGTTGCCGACGTGTGCGCCGATGTATGTGCATACCATCACGAACATACCGCCGGATTTGCCCGCCGTGAGAAATTCCGTCATGGTCGCGCTCTTTTTCTTCCCGGCAAAGCCTATTGCCAGCATACCGGCCATGTATATGACCAGAATAACTATAATAACTGCCATCTCGTTTCTCCTTATCTCCTCATAGACTGCGTTTAGTTAACTACCACATTAGCGCTGTAGCGACGTGAAGAATTATAAACCGGCTCCCTGAAAATGTCAACGGGGAAAAGAAGATTTTTGTAAAAAATATGCTTCCGGAAGAAACCGAAAGCATATAAACTCAATATAAAAGGAAAGCCTACGCCAGCGTCCCCGCCATGCACTGCCTGTATACCCTGCGGAAGTAGAGCGTCTCGGCAGCGCCGGTTATCGCCCATGAGAAGATGTACAGCAGATAGAGCGCCGGTATCGTTTTATAGAACGCGAACACCGTGTATATCCACACCACGCGGAAAACGCAGGAGCCGAGCACTACTATTATCATCGGCACTATGCTCTTCCCAAGTCCCCGCGCCGCGGCTATCGAGCAGTCCATGAACGCGCCGACGCCATAGGAGAAGCACATGATCTTTATGCGCTGCATTCCCGCCTCTATGACCGCCTGCTCGTTTGCAAAAATCGACAGGAACTCTCTTCCAAAGCCGAGCAGCAGCAAACCTCCTATCGCGCCTGCCGCAAAGGAGTATGCAAGGCTTACAATGTAGCTCTTCAGTATGCGCTCCTTGCGTCCGGCGCCCCAGTTGCGGCTTATGAAGCTCGAACAGGCCGTGTAGAACGCAGCCTGCGTGTTGAATATCAGTTCGTCGGCATTGACCGACGCGGAGTTTCCGGAGACTGTGACCGCATCGAAGGTGTTCAGGCCCGCCTGTACGAACATGTTTGCCACCGCGAATATCGCATGCTGCAAGCCTGTTGGTATCCCAAGCATCAGCACGCGCGAAGCGCTCTGGCCGTTGAAGCGGAGCTTTGAGAAGGACAGGCGGCAGTCGTCGTTCCTGCGGCAGAGGTGCACCGTTATCATCACCGCTGACAGCACCTGTGCTATAACGCTCGCGATAGCCACGCCGTCCGCCGCCATATGGCACTTTATGACGAAGAACAGGTTAAGTATCACGTTCAGTATGCCCGATACCGTCAGGTACAGCAGCGGCCTTTTCGTGTCCCCGGCGGCGCTCAGCACACCGTTGCCGAAGTTATATACAGCCATCGCCGGCAGACCAAGCGCGTAGATGCTGAAGTACAGCACCGCGCCTTCAAGCAGCTCATCCTTTGTGTGCAGCAGCACCAGTAGGTCCCTTGCAAAGACACGGCAGATAAGGCACAGCAGCACGCCGACCGCCGCGCAGATGATGAAGGAGGTATGGATATTCTTCTCTGTTCTTTCTTTGTCCTCAGCGCCGAGCGAGCGGGCGACCTCGACGTTTACGCCGCTGCCCAGCCCTATCAGAAAGCCGGTGAAGAGCGTGACGAGCTGCGTTGTCGAGCCCACCGCGCCGAGCGCCCGGTAGTCCGCGAACTTTCCTGCCACGGCGACGTCGCTGAGATTGAACAGGATCTCCAATAGCTGCGTCAGTACAAGCGGTATGCTGAAGAGAAGTATATTTTTCCAGAGCGACCCTGAGGTCATCTCTATTGCCCGGCTGTGATGGTAATGAGCTCTGTGTGTGCGCTGCATATTTCCCTCTTGCATCCTGTTATAGCCGTTTCGGCCTCGATGCAGGAGCAGAGTATAGCACTGCCGAATGCCGATTTCAAGCCCCGGAATGTAGATTTTTTGCCCGTTTGGTGTTATTATAGTCACAAGAATAAACACGGAGAAAAATGAAATGGACTATTATAATATAGAAGCGTTTGATGCGACGGGTCTGGTGAAGACCGTCTTCACCTCAAAGGGGCACGGCTGCTGGCTCAGCAACTCCGAGGAGGGGCACCGCGGCTACCGCGAGGTGCTCAGTCACCTCGGCCTTACGGAGCGGGACATCGTCTCCACCTTCCAGCGGCATACTGACATCGTGCGTCCTGTCACCCATGCCGACGCCGGAATGAACACCTTCTGGCGCAGCGATCCCGTTGAGCCTGCCGACGGGATCATCACGAACGAGCGCGGCCTGCTGCTCACCTCCATGGAGTCGGACTGTACCCCGGTCTATCTGCTCGACCCGGTGAACAAAGCTGTCGGCATGGTTCACAGCGGATGGAAGGGGACGGCGTCACTCATCGCCGTCAAGGCCGTGGAGAAGATGCGGCAGGAGTACGGTACTGAGCCGGAAAATGTCATGGTCGCTTTCGGCCCCTGCATCTGCCGCCGCTGCTATGAGGTCGGCGGGGAGCTGATGGAGCCGTTTCGGGTCAATTATAGTCAAAGTGAGGTCGACCGGCTCTTCCTGCCGAAGCCAAACGGGAAGTATACTTTAGATGTGAATCTGGCCATACGCCTTTCGCTGGAGCGCTGCGGCGTGCGCCCGGACAGAATATATGACTGCGGCCTGTGTACCTACCATGACGGCCGGTTTTACTCGCACCGGCGCCAGCTGCATGACGGCGAACCCGGCGCGGATCATATGCTCACCGCGATAATGCTTATATAGATCAAGGAGTTGAAGCCATGTCGATAAAGCTTATTGAGAACACCGGATATAAATATGACCCCGTTTACCGCTTCTGCGGCTGGGAGCACGCGGATGATATCCGCCCGGTCAAGGCCTGCGGCGCAGAGACGATAGGCGAGTTTTATCTTGCCTGCCTCAAGGAGTGGAGCATAGAGACCTGCTCCGAGAGCTTCCGCCCCGAGTGGTCGGCGGCCAACCCCAGTATCGGCCAGTGTACGATCACCGCGGCGCTTGTGCATGAGTTCTTCGGCGGCGGGGTATATTCTGTGCCGCTCGACGGCGGCGGGCGGCACAGCTTCAATTATATTAATGGCGTGTTCGTCGATCTGGCAAGCGAGCAGTTCGGCAGAAACGCCCTGCCCGACTTCTCCCTTGCGGAGCCGGCCGACCCGGCGTCTCTTCTAGCCGGCGGAGACAAGGCGGAGCGCTGCGCCCTGCTGCGTGAGCGCCTGCTGGAAGAACTTGCAAAGCATTGAAAACACTGCACCCATGCGTCAAAAACGCATGGGTGATTTTATGTCAAAAATTCTTGCCAAAAAGATAACATTCAATTATAATATAAAAAGTGGAGAAGAAACAAAAAATGGAATAGGAGAGGTAATTATGGCACAGCTCAGACCCAAAATAGTCAAGCTCGCAAAGATCATAGGCGGCGCTTCCGGCGTGCTCGTCAGGATAGATGAGAACGCCCCGGAATACTACTGCATGGCCGATATCGTGACCGATGAAGAGGCCGATATCGCCATTGCCGCCGGGCTTCGCAAGGAGCGCACGGCGCAGTGGCTGGCGGACAAGGTCGGCAGAACCGTGGCGGAGATACAGCCCTCGCTCGACAGACTTGTGTACTACGGCGTCTTCCGCCGCTGCAAGATCGACGGCACTGATGAGGACAGCTATTTCATGCAGATCTTCGCCCCCGGCATACTCGAAATGATGGTCAATAATCAGGAGCTTCTGCGTGAGCACCCGGAGGTCGGCCGCGCGTTTGAGGAATATACCCGCCTGCGTATGCAGAGCATGGGGCCTATCCTGCCGGACGGCTACGGGCTCATGCGCGTCATCCCGGTGGAGAGCGCGATAGAGGGCATCCCCGGCGTGACCGACGACGAGCGCCTGAGCCACTATCTTGATAAATACGATGTTTTCTCCGTCTCGCCCTGCTCATGCCGCGCTTCGCGCACGAGCCTCGGCGACGGCTGCGGCCACCTCGCGGAGGATATGTGCGTGCAGATGGGCAAGGGCGCGGAGCACTACATACGCACCGGCCGCGCAAGGCAGATAACGCGCGAGGAAGCGCTTGAGATAGTCAAGCGCGCCGAGGAAAACGGCCTTATGCACGATATCCCGAACATAGAGGGAGCGGGTGAGAGCGCCGCTATCTGCAACTGCTGCGCCTGCGCCTGCTTCGGCCTGCGCGCGGGGCTGATGTTCGGCGCGCGCGACGCGATCCGCTCGAACTTCGTCGCCGAGGTGGACGAGGCAAAGTGCGTCGCCTGTGCGCAGTGCGTCGAGGTCTGCCCCGGAAACGCGCTGAAGCTCGGCCAGAAGCTCTGCGCCGACTGTGCGCTGCCTGAACCGGAATACACCAAGGTCACCGAGACCTTCAATTTTGCTAAGGCCGTCAATGAAAATTACCGCGAGAACCGCGAGGACGTTATGCCCACCGGCACTGCGCCCTGCAAGGCCGCCTGCCCCGCGCACGTCCCCGTGCAGGGCTATCTGAAGCTTGCCGCGCAGGGCAGATACACCGACGCGCTTGAGCTTATAAAGAAAGAGAACCCGTTCCCGGCAGTATGCGGGCGCATATGCAACAAGCGCTGCGAGGCCGAATGCACCCGCGGCAGCGTCGATGAAGCCGTCGCGATAGACGAGGTCAAGCGCTTTATCGCCGACCATGACATGAACGAGGCGACGCGCTTTGTCCCCAAGATGGTGAACCAGATCGGCAGACCATATACCGAGAAGATAGCAATCATCGGCGCAGGCCCTGCCGGTATGAGCTGCGCATATTACCTTGCGAACAAGGGCTACCCCGTCACGGTGTTTGACCGCAATCCTGTCCCCGGCGGCATGCTCACGCTCGGCATTCCCGCTTTCCGCCTTGAGAAGGACGTGCTCAATGCCGAGATAGATATTCTCCGTGAGATGGGCGTCGAGTTCCGCTGCGGCGTCGAGGTCGGAAAGGACGTCACGATCCAGCAGCTGCGGGATGAGGGCTATAAGGGCTTCTATCTCGCCATCGGCGCGCAGAAGTCTGCAAAGCTCAATATCCCCGGCGAGGAGCTTGAGGGTGTGTTCGGCGGCGTGGAGTTCCTGCGCGAGGTGAACCTCGGCAATAAGCCCGCGGTCGGAAAGCGCTGCGCGGTCATCGGCGGCGGCAACGTCGCGATGGATGTGTGCCGCAGCGCGGTGCGTCTCGGCGCGGAGGAGACCTATATCATCTACCGCCGCTCTCAGGACGAAATGCCCGCCGACCCCGAAGAGGTCAAGGAGGCGATGGAGGAGGGCGTGAAGTTCCGCTTCCTGAGTTCACCGGTCGAGATTATCGGCCGTGACGGCAAGGTCAGCGCACTCAGGGTCGAGGTCATGGAGCTCGGCGAACCGGATGAAAAGGGACGCCGCAGACCCGTCGGCACCGGCAGGCTTGAGACGATAGAGCTTGACAGCGTGATCGGCGCGATCGGCCAGACTGTCGATTGGGGCGGACTCGATGTGGGCAGGCTCGTGACGACGAAGAAGGGCACCGCCGAGGCTGACAGCCTGACCTATCAGACCGCGCAGCCGGACATTTTCACCGGCGGCGACTGCTATACCGGGCCGAGCTTTGCCATCAACGCAATAGCCGCAGGCAAGGAAGCGGCGATATCGCTGCACCGCTATGTCCACCCCGGCCAGACGCTGACAGCGGGGCGCGACAGACGCGAGTACCGGGCGCTCGACAAGGAGCACGTCATGCTCGACGTGGCGTCGTTTGACAATGACCGCCGCCAAGAGCCGGGCTACAACGCGGCCAAGGCCAAGACCTTTGCCGATGCACGCGTGACCTTTACGGAGGAGCAGGTGCGCAGGGAATGCGCCCGCTGCCTCGGCTGCGGTGCGACGAAGGTCGACAGCTATCTCTGCATCGGCTGCGGCCTGTGCACCACCAAGTGCAAGTTCAACGCGATCCATCTCAAGAAGGTACGCGACTGGCACGCAAAGCCCTTTGAGGCAATGCCCATCAAGGTCGCGGAAAATCTTGTCAAGCGCACCGGCGGCATCGTCAAAAAGGCGGTCACGAAGTAATGCACGAGCTGGGTATATGCGACGCGCTGCTCAAAATGGTCGACAGCGTCGCAAAGGACGAGGAGCTCCAGTGCGTGAAGAAGGTCACCGTCGAGGTGGGCACGCTCTCAGGCGTCATCCCGGCGTATCTGGCCGACTGCTGGACAGCCGTGACGGACGGGACGGCGTATCAGGATACGCGCTTCGTTGTCGAGACGCTGCCGGGTACGGCACGCTGCCTTGACTGCGGCGCGGAGTTCACCGCCGAGCTTGAGCATCTGCGCTGCCCGGACTGCGGAGGAGAAAAGCTCACGCCGCTGACCGGGCGCGACCTGACGCTGAAGGAAATAGAAGCGTATTAGTGGAACAAAAAATCAGGAGCAGCCGTCCGAAGTAGACGACTGCTCCTGATTTTAGCATATTCCTTTATTACTCATGTATCCCGGTCGGCTCCGCTACGAGCTGTACCGGGTTATCTTCGTCTCTTACGACAAGCCGCCAGTGCTCCTCAATGCTTGAATCCGCGAAGCTCTCGAAGCGCAGCCCGTTTGAAAGCTCAAGCTTTATATCGCAGCCATTGACAAGCCTTGACGCGGTCACAGTGACTTCGCCGCCAGAGAGTATTTCGACGGACTTCCGGTCGAAGGCGTTGTTCCCGCGGACGTCCCAGTCGAAGTCCAAGGTATAGTCCTCGCCCTCCGGCGGGGAAAATATATCGACCCTTGCCAGCACGATCTTTCCGTGCCCGTCCGTTATCCTCCATGCGCACTGACAGTGCAGGGCGTACCTTGACAGCCATTCGCCGCGATAGTTCCTGCATATATCATCCCCGAACGAAAGGACCAGCATGTCTGCTGCCCGGCTTATGTATGTCAGCCGCTCGCCTGTCAGAACAGATATGTCAATCATTGATAAATTCCTCCGGTGGTATTATCTTACTTGATAATACCATCCGGTTTGCTTATTTTCAATACCTGTTTCCCTCAAGCCGAGGTGAGCTTCAGCCCGACTATGCCGACGAGCAGCAGCGACGCGAAGAATATCCTCCCCGCCGCCGCGGGCTCCTTGAAGATGACGATCCCGACTATCACCGCGCCGAGCGCGCCTATGCCCGTCCATATGCCGTAGGCCGTGCCAATCGGCAGCACCTTCGCCGCCTTTGCGAGAAAGAACATGCTCGCCGCAAGCCCCGCGATAGTGATCGCCGTCGGCAGCGGCTTCGTGAAGCCCTCCGAGAATTTCAGAAACGTCGACCACAGCACCTCCATCGCCCCCGCGATGCCAAGATATAACCATTCCATTTTGCCTTCCTCCTATAAAACAAAAAAATACGTTTGCTGTCGTATCTTCAAAGGCCTATCGATACGAAGCAAACGCTCATTTTCTCCCACCCGGCGGCGGGAGCATTGACAGAATAACACGCATTGAGACCTTTGTCAACGGTCTCAATGCGTGCTGTTTCATTAGTCGTTGTTGTTTACGGAGAACACATCGGCGATCTCGCTTATCGTGATATAGGCCGCCGGGTCGATGCTGTGGACGATGTCCCGCATGCGTATGATCTGGTACCTGTTCACAACAAAATAGATCATCGCCTTGTCGCGGTTCGAGAAGCCGCCCTTTGCATCGAGCCGGGTCATGCCGCTTTCAAAGGTCTCGCCCAGCGCCGCGCATATCTCCTTCGGCTTTTCGGTTATGATGACCGCGCACTTGGCACGGTCTATGCCCTCCACGATGAAATCTATTGTCTTCAGCGCCGCCGCATAGGTGACGATGGAGTAGAGCGGCAGTATCCAGCTTTGCAGCACTATCCCGCAGACGATGTACAGAAGTATGTTGTAGACCATCACGAAGGTGCCGACGGTGACGCCGAGACGCTTTGCGAATATGACCGCCATGACCTCGATGCCGTCCATCGCGCCGCCGCAGCGGATCGCAAGGCCGCTGCCTATGCCGGATATCACGCCGCCGAACAGCGCGCACAGCAGCAGATCAGTACCCGCTAGGGGCGAGGCCATGCTGACGTCTATCGGCAGAATGTCGGTTATCAGCCACGCGGAAAGCGAATATATCGCGACCGTGTATATCGCGTAGCCCGTGAAAAGCTTGCCCTGCTTCTTCAGCCCGAACAGGAACAGCGGAATGTTCAGGATCAGCAAGAACACAGACAGTGACAGGTGCTCCGGCGTTATCTGGTCAAGCAGCATCGATGTTCCCGAAATGCCGCTGTCGTAAAGCTTCACCGGGCTGAGAAAGATCGTGATGCCGAAGGCGTTTATGATCCCCGCCACGGTAAGCATAATTATATTTTTGAAGCTGAATTTGTTTGTATTCTTCACTTATTTACATTACCCCTTTACTGTGATTCTATTTCCCGCACTCACTTGTGCAGCCGTTCTATTCTTCTCTCGTCCGCCGACGCGAAGCCGAGCTCCGTTATCGCGTCGCGCGATATGTACGATATACCGTCGTCACTGCCGTCCTCGTTCACCTGCGCTATCCGGTACATGCCGCCGTCAGTGTCCTCCACAATGCCGATCACGTCTGAAACGCCGCTGCCGAGGAGCTCTATCGACACGATGCACCCGGCCTTTTTCGCCGCTTCCAGCGCCGAGCCGCGCACGTCCTCGCAGGATATATCGAACTTTTCCTCCGTGTATACCCCGGCCATGAGCTTTTTCATCCTCGCGGAATAGCCGCCGTCAAGCTCTATCCGGATTACGCTCTCTGCGTCCTGTACCGTTATGCCGTCGAACGCTCCGTCAGGAGACACCAGCGACGCAGCGAAGAACTCTCCGTCGAATGCAACGATCCTGCCGTACATGAATTTTGAAGTGTCCTCGGCGTTTGCGTATATACCGGCATATTCGCCGGATTCATATATGCGCTTTATGATTTCATTCAGCATGGCCGTGTTCCTCCGTTTCTGTGTCAGATTTCTTTTATAATACCATTTACTCCCCAAGATTTCAACGCTTTGTGTTCCGCATCCGGATATAACAAAACCCCGCCGCGGCTGCTATACAGTCACAGCGGGGTTTTATCGTATCAGTCCATGATCTCGACCGAAACTTTTTTGCCCTTTCTCTGGGCGACGGCCCGCATAAGGATGCGGATCTGTTTGACGATCCTGCCCTGCCGGCCGAT
>CAKTPR010000052.1 GCA_934591725.1 uncultured Oscillospiraceae bacterium | reverse complement strand
AGCATAAGCTTTTTCTTACATTGTTCAATTTTCAAGGTACATCTCGCTCCCGCCGTTCTCGACGACAGCTTGTTTATATTAGCACATTTGTTTCGTTTTGTCAACAGGTTTTTTCAAATTATTTCAAAACTTTTTGACAAGCTTTTCAAATGTCCCGCACCGAAGTGCTTGCATAATATAGCACCGCAAAGCCCTGTTGTCAACACTTTTTTCAAGATTTTTTCAAGTTTTTTTCGCTTTCAAAATCTTGTGGTCGCAGCGTCTTTCAGGGCACTAAATAGCGTGGGCTTACTTGCTGAAGAAACCGCCTATGTACGGCAGCGGCTCCATTCTGCCGTTGGCTGCATTGCCTGCTCCTTTAAGAATAAAATATATTCTCAGCAGGGTGGCCACCCAGCCAAGACCGAGGAGCGAGCCGAGCGCTTCGGCAATGACGCTCACGACGCAGAGTATCATACCCTGACGTGCGTGGAACATCGCGTACTCATCATCGCGGCACAGCAGATACGGCAGCACGAACAGTATACTTATATATGAGAGCACGGCAAAGAGCTTGTTCGGCTCCGACTGCGCTGCGCCGACATTCTTCCTGCTGCGGAACTCGTCGTCAGCCTTCGTCCTATCCGCCGTGCGGCCTGTACCGGCGCGCGCCTCATCAAAACGGGACTGCTCCTCCTTCGCCTTGCGGCGCTGCTCATACTCTGCCTCCGCCCACTTGCGGTTATTCTCCTGCTGCTTTTTTCTCTGCTCCTCAAGCTGACGGCGCAGCTCGTCATTGTCCTGCCGCCTTGCCGTCGACTTCTTCGCAGCGGCAGATGCGGCAGCGCTTTCTTCATACTCCGTCTGATCCAGCCCGCAGGCAAGGCACTTAGTGTGCCCGTCCGGTATATATGCGCCGCAGTTCTTGCAGTATCCCATAGCTGCCTCCGATGTGTGCAAATGCTTTATCTTATATATTATACCCTAAAACCCGCGGCATTTCAACAGTTATGCGCAGAACCTGTGTTTGCCTATTTCGACGATCAGCGGCCGCGACCATATCCATTTGCTCGTTGCGGTGACGGGATTGAAATAGTATATCGCACCGTAGCTCGGATCCCAGCCGTTCAGTGCATCGCGCGCCGCGCGGTAGGCGCTCTCGGCGACCGGCTGATCAAACTGCCCGTCATACAGGCAGGAGAACGCGCCGGACTGGTATATGACGCCGGAGATGGAATTTGGAAACGACGCGTGCTTCACCCGGTTGAGAACGACCGCGCCGACGGCGACCTGCCCTTCATAGGGCTCGCCGCGCGCCTCGGCAGATATCAGCCGCGCGAGCAGGTCGACGTCTCCCGAGTCGCCGCCTGATGAGCCGCCGGAAGATCCCGTGGGCGTGATGCCGAGCGCAGCAAGCGTCAGGTCGCCGACCTGACCGTCGGCAGACAGGCCGTTCGTGCGCTGGAAATATTTGACCGCGCGCTCTGTCCCGCTGCCGAAGATGCCGTCGACAGCTCCGTCATAGTAGCCCCAGTTTTTCAGCCGCGTCTGTATCTCGACGACCATGTCGCCCGACGCGCCTTTCTTATGCAGATCGGCGGACGCCCTCTGCGCCATCGCTATGATGAAAATATTCACCGCGAATATGACCGCCACGGCAAGTATCAGTTTTTTCCTCTTCTCGGTCATAAAAACACCCCCACAGACTTTTGGTTAGTCTGTGAGGATTTGGAAGATTTATGCGTAATTAACCGTTGCTGCGGGACTTGATCTCGCCGGTGATGCGCTCGATGAACTCATCAAGCGGCATTGCGCCGAGATCCTCGCCGCCGCGGGTGCGGACGGCAACTGCGCCGCTCTCGGCCTCGCGGTCGCCGATGACGAGCATATACGGGGTCTTCTGCATCTGAGCCTCGCGGATCTTGTAGCCGATCTTCTCATTGCGCAGGTCGGTCTCGACTCTGACACCGGCAGTGGAGAGCTTCGCGGCGACATCCTTTGCGTAATCGGATGTGCGGTCGGTGATGGGCATGACCTTGACCTGGACAGGAGAGAGCCACACGGGGAACGCACCGGCAAAGTGCTCGGTGATGATGCCGATGAAGCGCTCGATGGAGCCGAACACGACGCGGTGGATCATGACGGGGCAGTGCTTCTCGCCGTCAGCGCCGGTGTACTCAAGGTCGAAGCGGCCGGGCAGCTGGTAGTCGAGCTGGATGGTGCCGCACTGCCAGGTACGGCCGAGGGAGTCCTGAATATGGAAGTCGAGCTTTGGGCCGTAGAAGGCGCCGTCGCCGGGGTTGACGGTGTATTCCTTGCCGATGCTGGTGATGGCGTCGGCAAGCGCAGAGGTGGCGATGTCCCAATCCTCGACGGAGCCGATGTGATCCTCAGGCATGGTGGACAGCTCTATCTTGTAGGGCAGGCCGAAGAGAGAATAGACCTCGTCAAAGAGCTTTGCGATGCGGATGACCTCGTCCTTGATCTGTTCGGGAGCGAGGAGGATGTGCGCGTCGTCCTGAGTGAAGCAGCGGACGCGGAACATGCCGTGCAGCGCACCGGAGAGCTCATGGCGGTGAACAAGGCCGAGTTCGCCGAAGCGGAGGGGCAGCTCCTTATAGGAGTGCGGCTCAAGTTCATAGACCAGAATGCTGCCGGGGCAGTTCATGGGCTTGATGGCAAAGTCCTCGCCGTCGATGACGGTGGTGTACATATTGTCCTTATAATGATCCCAGTGGCCGGAGGTCTCCCACAGGGTGCGGCGCATGATCTGCGGGGTCTGTATCTCGACATACTCCCACTTCTTGTGTACCTCGCGCCAATAGTCGATCAGGGTGTTCTTGAGCACCATGCCCTTGGGCAGGTAGAACGGGAAGCCGGGAGCCTCATCGCGGAAGGCAAACAGACCGAGCTCGCGGCCGAGCTTGCGGTGGTCGCGGCGCTTGGCTTCCTCGATACGGGCGAGGTACTCGTCAAGCTCGTCCTTCTTCGGGAAGGCAATGCCGTAGATGCGCTGGAGGGTCTGGCGGCTGGAGTCGCCGCGCCAGTAGGCGGCGTTGCAGGCGGTGAGCTTGATGGCGTTGCCCTTGATGCGCCCGGTGGAATCCAGATGCGGGCCGGCGCAGAGATCGGTGAACTCGCCCTGGCGGTAGAAGCTGATGGCGGAATCCTCAGGCAGGTCGTTGATAAGCTCGACCTTATAAGGCTCGTTCTTCTCCTCCATGAACTTTATGGCCTCGGCGCGGGGCAGCTCGAAGCGTTCGAGCTTGAGCTTCTCCTTGCAGATCTTGCGCATCTCGGCTTCGATCTTCTCCATTATATCCGGGGTGAAGGGGAAAGGAGAATCCATATCGTAGTAGAAGCCGTTCTCGATAGCCGGGCCGATGGCAAGCTTTACCTCAGGGTAGAGGCGCTTGACAGCCTGAGCCAGAACATGGGAGCAGGTGTGCCAATAGGTGTGGCGGTACTCCGGATTTTCAAAGCTGAACTTGTTTTCGTTTTCGTCCATGATCTTGTCCTCCATCATAAATATCACCTGCCGGGGAAAACAAAAAACACCCCCGGCGCAGCGCCAAGGGTGCCTGAAAGGCACGGTTCCACCTTGATTTTTAACTCAAAAGACGCTGTAACGCGCGTTTCGCGGGAGAGCTTACAGCCTGTGTTTCGGCTCTCCGGCTCAGGAGTGGTAGCTGCGGCACATATCCGGGGCGGCTTACAGCCTATGGCTGCCCTCTCTGTACGTGTTCTGTGCCCGTCTTCTCCGTCTCAGCCTTTAGACGCGGATATCATAACACCGTGAATTTCCCCTGTCAATATCTTTTACCGAATCTTTTGCCTATATAAATGCTTTACATCGCGCCGTAAACCGGTTGACAAAGCCGCCGGGCGGTTGTATATTACTCGCGTCATGCCTATCAAATCAATCGGAATTGTGAGGTGGAGCCTTTGAACACGAAAGCAGGATGGGGACGCACCGTCAAGGCAGCCTTTCCATACACCGTCCCGGTGATGACGGGATACCTTGTGCTGTCCGCGGCTTACGGCGTACTGATGCAGAGCAAGGGATACGGCCCGCTGTGGTCGACGCTGACGAGCGCGCTCGCTTTCAGCGGCAGCATGCAGTATGCCGCCGTCATTCTTTTCGCAGGCATGTTCGATCCGCTCGCGGCGCTCATATTCAGCATCACGATAAACGCACGCTATATCTTCTGCAGCATAGGTGTGCTCAACCGCTTTGCCGCCGCAGGGCCGTTCAAGCCGTTTCTGTATTTCGCGCTGTCCGATGAGAGCTTCGCCCTCGCCTCGACGTTAGAGACGCCTGATGGGCTCGACACCGGACGCTTCTATTTTGCGATGTTCGCGCTCAACTATTCTTATTGGGTGCTCGGTACGCTCATCGGCGGACTTATCGGCACGCTCATCACCTTCAGCACCGCAGGGCTCGACTTTGCGCTGACGGCGATGTACGTTGCGCTGTTTATCGACCTGCTGCATGATAAGGTCTCGCGCGTGAGCGGAGTCATCGGCCTTGTGTGCACGCTGCTGTCGCTCGTCATATTCGGCGCGGGGAACGTCGTCATACCGGCGATGCTGATGATAATCGCGGTGCTTATCGCAGTAAGGAGGAAGCTTGAATGACAATGACGCCTGTCCAGACGCTTATAACGATACTCGCGCTTGCGCTCGGCACGCTCATTACCCGCGCGCTCCCGCCGCTGCTGTTCCGCAAGGGACACCCCAAGCTCATTGACGAGCTGACCCCGCTCATCCCGCCCGCCGTTATCGGGCTGCTGGTCGTATACAGTCTCAAGGATGTGAACCTCGCGTCCGGTGCGCACGGGCTGCCGGAGCTTATCGCGATCGCCGTCACCGCGGGAGTGCATCTCTGGAGGAAGAACATGATCCTCACGATTATCCTCGGCACTGCCGTGTATATGCTGCTCACACAATTGGTGTTTGCATAACATGAATCCAACAGGACATATAAAAACAGGCGCGCTGCGTTATGCAGCGCGCCATTATTCTCTGTTATCAGCTCTGCGGCTTGTCGCCGGGGGCGCCGGTTTTCGGCCGGGGCTTGCCGTGATATCCGCGGTAGCCGCGGCGGTTCTTCTGATTGTTGGGCTTGGGCTGCGCCGCACCGTCCTTTGCGGCGGGTGCGGCGGGCTTGTCCTTCTTCGGCTGCGCGCCCTGCTGTGCGGCGGGCTTTGCCTCGACGCGCACGGTGTTGGGCTTGCCGTTTCCGCCCCTGCGCGGACGGCGGTTCTTCCCCTCGCGTCCGGCCTCGCTCTTCGGCTCTGCCTTGACTTCGACCTTTACCTCCGCTTTGCCCGGAGTCTCCTCCCTCGGCTGGCGCGGCTTTCTCTGGCGGCCGCGTCCTCTGCGGTTCCCGCCGCCGCGGCGCTCCTCGCGCGCGTCATTAGTCTCCTCGCGCCCCGTCTCATCGGAGACGAGCAGCACGGGCATCGTCCAGGGGTCCTCTTCCTCGGTCTCTTCCTCCGGTTCGGGGACATAGTTGAGCACCGACACCGGCTTCTCCCCATCCTTCGGGCGTCCGCCGGGTACGGCGCACAGCTCGTTCGGCTTATAGAGGCGCAGTGAATCGTCCCCGTCGTCATCGAGCTTGACCTTGACGGTCTGGCGCAGGAGATTCACCTGCACGGCAGTGCCGTAGCCGTCCTTCGTCTCGACGAACGCGCCCTGCTTCGGCACTTTCTTTATGAGGTCTTCGTATGCCTCCTGCTCATAGCGCAGGCAGCACATGAGCCTGCCGCAGCTGCCGGATATCTTGGTGGGGTTAAGAGAGAGCGACTGCACCTTTGCCATCTTTGTGGACACGGGCTGGAAGTCGTCAAGAAACTGGCTGCAGCAGTAGGGGCGGCCGCACATGCCTATGCCGCCGATCATCTTTGCCTCGTCCCTGACGCCTATCTGGCGCAGCTCGATGCGGTTGCGGAAGACGCTTGCGAGGTCTTTTACCAGCTCACGGAAGTCAACGCGCCCGTCGGAGGTGAAGAAGAACATGGTCTTCGTGCCCTCGAAGTTGCATTCGACGTCGACGAGCTTCATATCGAGCCCGTGCTCGGCGATCTTCTTCTGGCATATCTCAAAGGCTTCCTTTTCGCGCTGCTCATTGAGCTTGGCAACGCGCAGGTCGTCCGCCGTGGCGACGCGCACCACCGGGCGCAGCGGCTGCACGACGGAGTTATCCGGCACGGCGTGTACGCCGCGGCAGCAGTCGGCAAGCTCAAGCCCCTTGGAGGTCTCGACGACGACCTTGTCCCCGCTGTTCACCGTGTGTCCGTTCGGGGAAAAGAAATAGCACTTGCCCCGGTTTTTGAATTTTACGCTTACGACATCTATCAATTGTTTTTCCTCTGTTTCCGTCCTGCCGGGATCGAATCTACAGCCAGCAGGCCAAATATATGCTTAACACCGGCGTTGACCTTAAGTCTCGCGGCGCATTCATCCAATAATTCGTGAAGCTCCATCAGCTCCGCACGCTCCATTCCGCGCGCCTTCTGCCGGGAGCAGATCATCTCCGTGACGAGAGAGCGCGCGCAGTCGATAAAATCTGCGGCGGCGCGGCCGTCCATGCCCTCGTTTGCCGCGCACCAGCGCAGCAGCTTTGCGCGGCTGCCCTCGGCGACCGCCTTGAGATAATCCGCTGCGAGCGCGCGCAGCTCACTGTCCGTCTCCTGCTCCTGCCCCTGACAGATGAGCTCCGCGCAGCGGGAGCGCACAGTCGGCAGCAGCTGCATGGCGTTCGTCGTACACAGCAGGAACACCGCCCCTGCGGGCGGCTCCTCCAAGAGCTTGAGCGCGGCGTTCTGCGCGGCGGCATTCATCGTCTCCGCGCGGTCGATGATGTACACCTTGCGCGCGGCCTCGTTCGGCAGCACCTGCGCATCGGCTATCACATCGCGTATCTGGTCGACGCCGATCTCGCGCTTGGGGCGTCCCTTGTCGTCAAGGAGACGGCTGACCGTAATAATGTCCGGGTGGACATGCTCGGCGGCCTTGCGGCAGTCCCTGCATTTGCCGCAGGGGCGCGCCCCGCTGCCGCTGCACACAGCCGCGGCGGCAAGCTTCTCCGCCTCGCTGAGCGCGTGCTCTATCGTCGGCGCGCATATCACGCAGGCATGGGGAACGCTCTGCCCCGATGAATTTATCTGAGCCACAGCGCTCCCCTCCCGCATCAATTCATTTGAATAAACCTATCAATATATATTACTATTTTTTCGCTTTCCCGTCAACTTTTATTCGATGGTGACAAGCTCGTACTCGCGGCTGCCGATGCCCAGCTCCGCCGCGGCCTCGATGGTGTGGACGCCGTTTCTGGATTCCACGCGCTCTATGAAGTGCGCCTTTCTGGGGTCGTCAGAAGCATAGACGAAGTCAATGCAGGCCTGGTCTATCGCGACGGGGTCGGTCGAGACGAGCACGCCCATGTCCTTTATGCAGGGATCCTCGGCAACAGCGCAGCAGTCGCAGTCGACGGACATGTTCTTCATGACGTTCACATACAGGGCATTGCCGCCGAAGTGCTTCACGACGGAGGAAGCGGCGTCCGCCATCGACTCAAGGAAGGAGTCATGGTCGGCCGTCCAGAAATTGTCCGTATCGCCGACGCCGTGGATATACTTCTTGCCGTAGGATGAGGCAACGCCTATCGACAGCTGCTTGAGCGCGCCGCCGTAGCCGCCCATGGGGTGACCCTTGAAGTGGGAGAGGACGAGCATCGAGTCATACTTGTCGATATCCTTGCCGACATAGTTCTTCTTGATCTTCTTTCCTTCGGGGATATCTAGCACCTTGTCGGGGCCTTCCGCGTCCATTATATCGACGTCGAAATAATGGCTCCAGCCGTGCAGCTCCATGGTCTTCCAATGGTGCTCGGTGGTGTCGCGTCCACCCTCGTATGCGGTGTTGCACTCGACGATCGTTCCGCCGACATGGTCGACGACGGGCTTCCAGAATTCGGGACGGAGGAAGTTCTGGTTGCCGACCTCGCCGGAGTGTACCTTGACGGCGATGTTGCCGGGGAGCTTCTTTCCGGACAGTTCAATGAGCTCTATTATCTTTTCGGGACTTATAGTCTTGGAAAAATATACCTTTGATTTCATGTTCTTCTCTCCTTTCGGTGGATAATGACCATACAGTTATATAATAATGCTCCGGCAGCCGTGCTGTCAAGTAAACGCTTTTTTAACGTTTCCGTTGCTGCGATTAAATTTCTTGCCATATTTGCGGTTTATAGGGTATAATAAGCGCGACCATTATAGAAAGAAGGATCACGCGCATGGCAATGACCTCTGCCGCTCTGTGGCTGAATGAATTTTTCTCCGGCTATGATAACGCCATTCTCTCCCTGATGCATTCTCTGGCGACCGCTCTCGGCGCCGTACTCACCCCGCTCATGAAGGTCATCACCTTCCTCGGCGAAAAGGGCATAATCTTCTTCCTGCTGGCGCTGATATTCATGTGCTTTTCAAACGAGCGCGACACCGGTGTGTGCGTGTTCGGCGCAGTGTGCTGCGGCGCGCTCATCACGAATATTATCCTCAAAGATACCATCGCCCGCCCGCGCCCGTTCGAGACGGTCGAGCAGTTCCGCGAGTGGCGGATGTTTGTCGGCTCCCCGGTTGAGGATGGGTACTCCTTCCCCTCAGGGCATGTCACGGCCTGCGCCGCGGGCATGACGGCGCTGAGCCTGATGAAGGGCAAGAAGCTCGTCGTCCCCTCGGTCGTCATCGTGCTGCTCATGGCCATATCCAGAAACTATCTCATGGCGCACTACCCGTCCGACGTGCTCGTCGCGGCGATAATCGGCGTGGCCTCTGGCTTTATCGCGTGGGTCATCACCCGCTTCATTTTCAGCTTCCTTGAGGACAGGCGCGATTCCATGCCCATTGCGGAGCTGGTGCTGGATTTCGATATCCGCGAGGTCCTGCCCTTCGACATTCCCTTCATCGGCGCAGCCCCTGAGAAGAAGCCCGCTCCTGTGAAGAAGGCTCCGCTCACTGTGGAGACGATACGCAACCGCCGCGGCCCCGCGTTCGAGACACGCGGCGACGAAACGGACGATCTCGACGAGAGTGAGAGTGCGCCGCGCCGCAGTGCCGCCGCTCCCAGAGCCGGGAGCCACGCGAAGGCGGAGAGCGCGCCGTCCCAGCGCTTCAAGCTCAATCTGCCCTCGATGCCGGGCGCATACAAGGGCAAGCACGAGAAGAAATGATCTCTTAAGTCCGGACGGGGCACAGCCGCTGCCCCGTCCAAATTTTATATAAGTGTAAATTACGCGCTTCTCCCGCCCCAAAATATTGAAATTCCCGACTTTTGTGCTATACTATATATTTACTGAAATAATTCCATCAATTGGCAAGGACACATACGGTTTTGACGGGCAGAAAAACGCCCATGCCGCTTCAAAGCCCTTGCCAATACACAAAGTATTGCCTGCGGGCTTTTCATTGCCTGAACGCTTTTCTGCTCCGGCAAAACTGCTTGCACCTGACAGCGATGGATTTTTGTATGATTTTTGGTTTTTGAGACGCGGACGGGCTGACGCCCGTCAAGGCGAAAAGGACAAAAAGCACCAGAAAGACACGCTGTCAGGCGTGTGTGCTCTTGTCAATTGATGGTAACTTCATAACTTTGGAGGCATAGACATATGAGTAAGAAACAATTCAAGGCGGAATCCAAGCGTCTGCTCGATCTGATGATCAATTCCATATACACCAACCGCGAGATTTTCCTGCGTGAGATCATCTCCAATGCGTCCGACGCGATAGACAAGCTGTGCTACCTGTCCCTGACGGACACAAACGTCGGCATGAGCCGCGCGGATTATAAGATCGACATCATCCCCGATAAGGACGCACGCACCCTGACCGTGCGCGACAACGGCATCGGCATGACGATGGAGGAGTGCGAAAACAACCTCGGCGTCATCGCAAAGAGCGGCTCGCTCAAGTTCAAGGGCGAGATGGACAAGGAGCAGGCCGAGGGCGAGGATCTCTCCATTATCGGCCAGTTCGGCGTCGGCTTCTATTCGGCCTTCATGGTCGCGGATGAGGTCACTGTCATCACCCGCAAGTACGGCGAGGACATGGGCGTCAAGTGGGAGAGCCGCGGCGCTGACGGCTACACCGTCACTCCCTGCGAGAAGGAGAGCGTCGGCACCGACGTTATCATGCACATAAAGCCCGACACCGAGGAGGAGATATACGGCACCTTCCTCGAAGTCTGGAAGCTCAAGGCGCTTATAAAGAAGTACTCCGACTATGTCCGCTGGCCGATCAAGATGGACGTCGAGCACCGCGAGAGCTTCGAGACCGGCGAAAAGGACGATAACGGCAACCCGAAGTACGATTACCGCATGGTCACGGAGAACGAGACCGTCAACAGCATGATCCCCATATGGCAGCGCAGCAAGAGCGAGGTCACGGATGATGACTGCATCGCATGGTACAAGGAGAAGAACCGAGACCGCAAGGATCCCTGCGCGCTGGTACGCATCAACGCCGAGGGTGCGGTGAGCTACAAGGCTATGCTGTTTGTCCCCGGTGAGGAGAATGAAAACGCGTTTACCGGCGACAATAAGGGTGGGATAACACTCTACTCCAACGGCGTCATGATAATGGAGAAGTGCGACAAGCTCGTCCACGATTATTTTGAGTTCGTCAAGGGCGTTGTCGACTCCCCCGATCTCTCGCTGAACATCTCCCGTGAGCTTCTCCAGCACGACAGACAGCTGCGCGTTATCGGCCAGAACCTTGAAAAGCGCATCAAGGGCGAGCTTGAAAAGCTCATGCGTGACGACCGGCCCAAGTACGAGGAATTCTTCCGCAACTTCGGCGTGCATCTCAAGTGCGGCGTGTGCGACGAGTACGGCCGCTATAAGGATCTGCTGCGCGACCTGCTGATATTCTACACCTCCGAGGAGCATCAGGTGACGCTCAAGGAGTATGTCGAGAAAATGCCTGAGAGCCAGAAGGCCATATACTATGCAAGCTCCGACTCTCTCAAGCATGCCATGAGCCTGCCCCAGTGCGAGGAGGTCAAGGCGCGCGGCTATGAGCTTATCTACCTCACGAGCCCGCTCGACGAGATGGTGCTCGAATGCCTGCACGATCAGGACGGCAAGCTCTTCTGCAACGTCGTTACCGACGACCTCGGCTTCGAGACCGAGGACGAGAAGAAGGCCGCCGAGGAGCGCGATGTTGAAAACAAGGAGCTGCTTGACTTTGTCAAGCAGTCCGTCGGCGACGCTGTTGCGAGCGTCAAGCTCTCAAGAAAGCTCACCAATCAGCCCTGCTGCCTGACCACCGAGGGCGGCGTCACGCTGGAGATGGAGAAGTACTTCCGCCATGGCCCCAGCGAGGAGATGCGCAAGGTGCGCGCAACGCGCGTGCTTGAGCTCAACGGCGAGCATCACGCCTTCCAGGCGCTCAAGACCGCATGGGAAGCGGGCGACAAGGAGAAGGCCAAGACCATGTCCCTCATCCTCGCGCGTCTTGCCGAAATGGTCTCCGGCGCGGAGATCGAGGATCCCGCAGCTTTTGCCGCACAGGTAAGTGAACTGTTCTAAACTTTATCCGGAGAATTATCTTCTATGAAAAAACGGCTGGGAATATACATCCATATACCGTTCTGCGCCAGCAAGTGCAGCTACTGCGATTTCTATTCGCTCCAGGGCTGCGACTACATCATGCCGGACTATCAGGAGGCGCTGCTCGACCATATCGACGAGTCCTCGCATTCGATAAAGAACTATGAGGTCGACTCAATATACTTCGGCGGCGGTACTCCCAGCTACTACGGAGCGGACAGGATCGTCGAGATATTCGACACGCTCAAGCTCAACGGCAATGTCCGGCTCGATTCCGAGGTCACCGTCGAGTGCAACCCCGACAGCATCAGTCTCACCGCGCTCAAGCTCCTGCGCGCCGAGGGCGTGAACCGCCTGTCCATAGGCATTCAGGCTTCCGACCCGAACCTTCTCAAGCTCATCGGCCGCCGTCACAACTTCCTTCAGGCGCAGAAGGCCTTTGCCGATGCGCGCAAGGCAGGGTTTGACAACATAAGCGTCGATCTTATGTACGGCCTGCCGAGCCAGACAAAGAGCGACTGGGCGGAGACGCTTTCAAAGATCGTCGAGATGCACCCGGAGCACATCTCATGCTACGGGCTGAAGCTTGAGCCGGGCACGCGGATGTACAAGGAGTATAACGGCTCCTCCATCCTCCCGGACGACGACGCGCAGGCGGACATGTATTCCTACGCCGCCGAGATGCTGGAGCGCTACGGCTACAAGCAGTATGAAATATCCAACTTCGCCGCCCCCGGCTACGAGTCCAGACACAATCTGAAATACTGGAACATGGACGATTATATGAGCTTCGGCCCCGGCGCGCACAGCTGCATCGGCAATGTCCGTTACAGCTTCGTCAAGGATCTCAAGCAGTATATCTACGGTGTGCATAAGAAGATCAGCATAGTCGACGAGTATGAGCAGATAGACCCGCTTGAGCGCGCGGTCGAATATGTCATGCTCGGCATGCGCACCTCGCGCGGGATATCCGAGCATGACTACCGTCTGCGCTGCCAGTGCGACTGGAGGCCGATCCTCAAGGTGCTTCAGGCCTTCAAGGAAAAGGGCTGGGTCGAGCTGACGGAGGATCGCTGGCACTTCACCGTGCCGGGCTTCCTCATTTCAAACACGCTTATCGGCATCATGCTTGAGACTCAGGCCAGCGGCCGCATAGACAGCACCCCGTGGATGCAGGACGCAGACCGCGCCGCATACAAGATCAGTCTGCCCAAGGGCGAGGAGGAGCTTTTCGCCGAGCTTTACGAGCAGAAGATGAATCAGTAAGCACCACACAACGCAGGATTTTTTTTGACAAGCAAACCAGTGAGGTCAGTGATTTGACAGACAGGAACAATAATTTCACGCCTGACGGCTCTGAAAAGTCTCCCCGCACCGAGACTCGCGCGCAGCGGCGCGAGCGGCTCGAAGCCGAGGAAAAGGCCGAAAAGCTCCGCGCCGCTGAGGAAAAGAAACAGGCGCGCATTGAGGAGAAGAAGCAGGCCTCCGAAGCGCGGCGCAAGGCCAAGGAAAAGCCGCCCCTCAGCGCCGAGGAGAAAAAGCAGAAAGCCGCGCGGGCAAAGCATCTGAAGATCACGGCGATAGTGGTCGCCGCAGTCCTCGTGCTCATTATATCCGCCGCGGCCATCGGCGGCTATATCGTGACCGGCAGCGACACGAACTATCCGAACGTGCGCATTAACGGCATCGACGTCGGCGGTATGACAAAGGAACAGACCCTCGCCGCACTCGATAAGCAGGGCTGGGACGATATCGTCGACAAGACCCTCGTCGTGACGCTGCCTGCAAAGGTCAGCTTCAAGGTGGACTATGTCACGGCGGGCATGAAGCTCAGCCGCGAGCAGGCCGCCGACGCAGCCTACGGCTATGGCCGCACCCAGGGGCTGTTCGGGAACCTTTTCAGGTATCTGTTCTGCTGCGCACTGCCCGTGGACGTCGACGCACTTGAAAAAACGGTAAACGCCGATTATCTCAATAACCGCATTGACGGCGCTCTTGAGCAGCTTAAGCTGCTCACCGCCGACAAGGGCTATAAGCTCGATAAGGAAAAGAAAACGCTGACGCTCGTGAAGGGCGCGGGCGAAATTGAGCTTGACCGCGATGGACTTTATAACGCCGTCGCATCGGCGCTGACCGCGGGGCAGGAGGAGCTGAGCTTCTCCGCGCTCAGGACGCCGCTCACGGAACCGGACTTTCAGGCAATGTACAAGGAACTTGCCGTCGAACCGGTGAACGCGTATTACACTGAAACCTTCGACGTTGTCGACGAGGTCGTCGGGTGCAGCTTTGATACCGACACTGCGCGCAAGCTCTGGGAGGACGCAGGTCTTGCCGAGGAGGTAAAGATCCCGCTCGAAATAAGCTATCCGGAGTATACCGCCGAGGATCTGCGCGCGGCGCTCTTCCGCGACAAGCTCGGTTCGCAGACGACGCTCTATACATGGAGCACGTCGAACCGCATCAACAACATCAATCTTGCCGCCGACACTCTCAACGGCATGGTGCTGCTGCCGGGTGAGGTGTTTTCCTATAACGACGCCCTCGGCGAGCGCACCGAAGAGGCCGGCTACAAGAGCGCCGGCGCGTATAACGACGGTCAGGTCGTCGAGGCCATCGGCGGCGGTATCTGTCAGGTCTCCTCGACGCTCTACTGCGCCGTGATGTTCGCAAACCTCAAGACCGTCTCGCGCACGAACCATTATTTCAAGGTGGACTATCTCGACTACGGCCTTGACGCGACCGTCAGCTGGGGCAAGCCCGACTATAAGTTCTCCAACAGCCGGGACTATCCGGTGAAAATAGTCGCCTACTGCGACAATGATGCAAAGTCCCTGACCATCGAGATATGGGGCACCGACGTTGACGGCACTCAGGTCACGCTCCGGCACACCTCGACCCCCGTCTATGACGAGACCTATACCGACACCCTCATCGGCTACACCGTCTACGGCTACCGCACCGTGAGCGACGCGGACGGCAACTTCCTCTATGAGACGGCAGAGCCCGGCGGCGTGTATTATCTGCACACCGAGGACATCGCCTGGCCGGCGGAGAAGCTCAACGAGGATGATTACATCGACGCGCTTGAACAGTTATACCGTGCAGGCTGACCGGCCGCACATACAATACAGGAGAAGAGAGCATGGAAAAGAAAAAATTCTATATCACCACCCCCATCTACTACCCGTCCGATAAGCTGCACATAGGCCATGCCTACTGCACCGTCGCGACCGACGCCATCGCCCGCTACAAAAGGCTCGCAGGCTTCGACGTGATGTTCCTCACCGGCACCGACGAGCACGGCCAGAAAATCGAGGAAAAGGCCAAGGCCGCAGGCGTCACGCCTCAGCAGTTCGTTGACAACATCGTCGACGGCAAGGGCGGCATCAAGGATCTGTGGAAGCTGATGAACATCTCGAACGACCGCTTCATCCGCACCACCGACGATTATCACGTAAAGTCCATACAGCGCATCTTCAAGAAGATGTATGACAAGGGCGATATATATAAGGGCGCATACAAGGGCAAGTACTGCACTCCCTGTGAGAGCTTTTGGACCGAGAGCCAGCTCAAGGACGGCAGATGCCCAGACTGCGGCCGCGAGGTACACGACGCCGAGGAGGAGGCCTACTTCTTCCGTCTCTCCAAGTACGCAAAGCCCGTGCAGGAGCTGCTTGAGAGCGGCACTTTCCTCACTCCCCCGTCCCGCGTCAATGAGATGATAAACAACTTCATCAAGCCCGGCCTTGAAGATCTCTGCGTCTCCCGCACGAGCTTCAACTGGGGCGTGCCTGTGGACTTCGATCCGGGTCACGTCGTATACGTCTGGGTCGACGCGCTCTTCAACTACTGCACCGCGCTCGGCCTGCTCAACGACAGGTATGACGATTTCGATAAATACTGGCCGGCAGACGTACACATCGTCGGCAAGGAGATCGTCCGTTTCCATTCCATCATCTGGCCGGCAATGCTCATGAGCATGGAGCTGCCCCTGCCCAAGCGCGTATACGGTCACGGCTGGCTCGTCATTGACGGCGGCAAGATGTCCAAGTCCAAGGGCAACGTCGTCGATCCCTATGTGCTGGCGGATATGTTCGGCGTCGATGCGCTGCGCTTCTTCCTGATGCGCACCTTCCCCTTCGGCTCCGACGGCAACTTCTCCAATGAGCTGCTCATCAGCACCATCAATACCGACCTTGCA
>CAKTPR010000051.1 GCA_934591725.1 uncultured Oscillospiraceae bacterium | reverse complement strand
GCTTCGAGCTGAGCCTTGAGAGCCTCTGCGTCTTCCTTGGAGATGCCTTCCTTGACCTTTGCGGGGACGGCTTCGACCATTGCCTTTGCCTCTGCGAGGCCGAGACCGGTGATACCACGAATCTCCTTGATGACCTTGATCTTCTCTGCGCCGAAAGCGGTCATGACAACGTCAAACTCGGTCTTCTCTTCGACAGCGGGGCCAGCAGCAACTGCGGGGCCGGCAGCAACGGCAGCGGCGGAAACACCGAAGGTGTCCTCCAGAGCATGTACGAGCTCGCTGAGCTCAAGAACGGTAAGGCCTTTGATCTCTTCGATCATGGCAGCGATTTTTTCACTCATTATAATTTCCTCCATTAATTATTTGTGCAGGCTGATTATTCAGCTGCGGCTTCAGCAGCGCCGGACTCGATAGAGCCGCCCTTCTGCTCGAGAATCTGACCGAGGCAAACGGCCAGGCCGGTGATGGGTGCGATCATGGTGCCCAGAACCTTGGAATACAGAGCATCCTTGGAGGGCAGAGAAGACATTTCGGCTATCTCAGCGTCGGTAAGGATCTTGCCCTCCATGAAGGCAGCCTTGACGTTGAAACGGTCGCCCAGCTTCTTGCTGTAATCATTGATGATACGGAAAGGAGCGATGGGGTCATTCTCAGCGGTGGCCAGAGAAGTGGTGCCGTTGAGGACGTGGTCGAGACCGCTCATCCCCAGCTTGTCCAGAGCCTTTCTGGTCAGGGTGTTCTTGACAACAGTGTAGTTGACCTCGTCCTTGCGCAGCTCGGTACGCAGTGCGGTGTCCTCAGAAACGGTGATTCCCTTGTAATCGACCAGGATACCTGCGCTTGCGCCCTTGATGCGTTCAGCCAGAGCCTCGACTATTGCCTGCTTTTCGCTAAGAACCTTTGCATTTGGCATATTGTGTTTCACCTCCACGCGAATGATGACACGCCCAAAAAGAAAACCCCTGCGTCAAGACGCAAGGGCACAAAAACAATCACGGTAAACCTTGATATTGTTAATGTCCTCGGCAGGATTTACGGGCATGACCCACCTGCTGTCTTTGGAGCGCCATAACAATATAACAGAGTCATAAGTGAAAGTCAAGTATTTTCAATGCTTTTCCGTGTATTTTTTCTGAGCTACGCGGTGATGTTCTTTTTTATGCGGCTTATCGCGTTTTTTTCAAGGCGCGATACCTGCGCCTGCGATATGCCGACCTCCTTTGCGACCTCCATCTGCGTGCGCCCATCGTAGAAGCGCAGGGCGAGGATGTGCTTTTCGCGGCTGTCGAGCCGCTTGACGGCCTCCTGAAGTGCGATCTGCTCCAGCCACTGCTCGTCGGTGTTGCGGGTGTCGCCGATCTGATCCATCACGCAGGCGCTCTCGCCGCCGTCGCTGTACACCGGGTCATAGAGGGAGACGGGGTCGCTTATCGCCTCCATCGCAAAGACGACCTCCTGCCGCGGTATGCCGAGCTCCTTTGCGATGGCCTCGATGCTCGGCTCGCGCCCGTCGGCGGCGATCAGGCGCTCCTTGGCCTGGAGCACCTTATAGGCCGTATCGCGCATCGAGCGCGAGACGCGGATTGCGCTGTGGTCGCGCAGGAAGCGCCGCAGCTCTCCGGCGATCATCGGCACGCCGTAGGTCGAAAACTGCACGTTCTGGCTCAGGTCGAAGCAGTCCACGGCCTTGATGAGCCCGATGCAGCCGACCTGAAACAGGTCGTCCATGCTCTCGCCGCGTCCGGCAAACTTCTGGATTACCGACAGAACCAGTCTCAGGTTCCCTGAGATCAGCTCCTCACGCGCGGTCTTGTCGCCGCCGTGGGCGCGCTCCAGCAGCGCGCGGGTCTCGGCGGATCTCAGCACAGGGAGCCTTGCCGTGTTGACTCCGCATATCTCTACCTTGCCCTGTATAACCGTCACTCCTTTTTTTCCGGAGAACGCATAAGCGCCCGTCCAAGAGTGTGGTTATTATTTCCCGTCTTGGGAAATTTGATACGCGGCTTGTGCTCCGCGCCGCCGTGTGGTATTCTAATGCCCGTATGTCCTTGGCAGCTGATGGCAAGAAAGGTGGTATTATAATAATGAAGATAACTACACGTAAGCTCGCCGTCTCGGCGATACTGCTCGCGGCGGATGTGCTGCTGACGCGGGTGTTCGCGTTCAACACCCCGCTTATGAAGATCGGCCTCGGCTTTGCCGCGATCGCGCTGTGCGCGATGCTCTACGGCCCCGCATGGGCGGCTCTCATCTCCGCGCTGGGCGACCTCATCGGCTCGCTCGCGTTCCCGACCGGCGCGTATTTTCCCGGCTTCACGCTGACTGCTGCGGTCACGGGGCTGATATTCGGCCTGTGCCTGTATAAGCGCTCCCGCTCGTGGCTCCCTGCCGTTCTCGCGGCGGCGCTCAACTGCCTGATAGTCTCCTTCCTTGCAAACTCCGCGATGATCTCCTTCATCACCGGCAATTCCTATGCCGCGATGCTCGCGACGCGCGCGGTACAGCTGGCGGTCATGCTGCCGGTACAGGCGGCGGTACTTCTGCTGCTCACGCGCTCGAAGTTCATTGCAAAGCAGGTCGCGGAATACGGGATGTGACGGCGGCTTTTCTGCTTGACAAAGCGTTTACTTGACAAGATGCTTTTCCAACTTTATAATTTCTACATTATTTAAGTATATATAACTGCGCATAAGTGAGGATACGGCCATGCTCTTTAACTCCATACAATTCATGCTGTTTCTGCCGCTGGTGCTGCTGGTGTATTATGTGCTGCCGGACAGGGTGAAATATATATGGCTGCTCATATGCAGCTGCTTTTTCTATATGTGCTGGAACGCGGCGTACATTACGCTTATCGCGGGGTCGATAGTCGTGACCTATGCCTGCGGGCTCTGGCTGGCCAGGCTGAACGCCGCACAGCTCACGGATGAAGAGCGCTCGAAAAAGAAAAAGGCCGTTGTGGCGCTGTGTCTGGTGATAAACCTCGGCATACTGTTCTTCTTCAAGTATTTCTACTTCATGCTGGATAACCTGAACCTCGTTCTCTCCGCAGTGAACCTCCAGCTCAACCGGCCAAGCTTCGATATCCTGCTGCCGGTCGGCATCTCCTTTTACACCTTTCAGGCGCTGGGCTACACCATAGACGTTTACCGCGGGGAAATAAAGGCCGAGCGGAATCTGCTGCGCTATGCGCTGTTCGTCTCCTTCTTCCCGCAGCTCGTCGCCGGGCCTATCGAGCGGAGCAAGAACCTTCTCTCTCAGCTTGAGACGCCGAAGAAGTTCCGGTTTGAAAACATGCAGGAAGGGCTTTACCTGATGCTGTGGGGCTTCTTCATGAAGATAGTCATCGCGGACAGGATAGCCATTTTCGTCGACCAGATATACGGCCCGAACTATGCGGACTACGGCGGCCTTACAGTTATCGCGGCGACAGTTCTGTTCGCGGTGCAGATATACTGCGACTTCGGCGGCTATTCGGCCATCGCGATGGGCTCGGCAAAGATGCTGGGCGTCGAGCTGATGGAGAATTTCAACACGCCATATTTCTCACGCTCCGTGGCAGAGTTCTGGCGCAGGTGGCACATCTCGCTCTCCAGCTGGTTCAAGGATTATCTGTACATCCCCCTCGGCGGGAACAGAAAGGGAAAGCTCAGGAAGCACCTCAATATAATGATCACCTTTGCCGTCAGCGGCCTGTGGCACGGAGCAAACTGGGGCTTTGTGGTATGGGGCGCTCTGAACGGGCTTTATCAGGTCATCGGCGACTGGCTGCGCCCGCTGAGGAAAAAGCTTTCCGGCGCGCTGTGCCTGAAGGAGGACAGCTTCGGCTACAGGCTTGGCCAGATACTGATAACATTTGCGCTGATCGACGTGTCATGGGTCTTTTTCAGGGCGCATGAGCTCCGCCCTGCGCTCACGATGCTCCGGAGCATGCTGTACATAAAGCCGGAGGTGCTGCTGAACTGGGTAATATTCGCAGGCGCGCTGGACGAGCCGAATATCCTGATCCTCTTTGCCGCGCTCATTCTCCTCACCTTTGCCGATGTGCTGAAATACCGCGGGGTAAAGGTACGCGCCCGCATAATGGAGCAGGACTGGCTGTTCCAGGCGCTGGTCATATCGCTGTCCGCCGTAGCCATTCTGCTTTTCGGAGTATGGGGCGGCGCGTACAACGCGGCAAGCTTTATCTATTTCCAGTTCTAAGGGGGCGCATGGCATGAAGAAAAGATTTTCCCGCATAGCCGGAGTCATAGCGGCATGCGTTATTATCGCCCTGCTCCTGTCCTATCTGACAGTGCTGACGGTTTGGAAGGAAACCTATAAGGAAAAGGGCACCTTCGTGGATAAGGCCGGGGACTGCGATGTGCTCTTATTCGGCAACAGCAGGATAAGAGACTCTGTTTTCCCGATGGAACTGTGGAACGAGTTCGGCATCACCAGCTATAATCTCGGTTTTCCCGGCACCACGGTGCAGACCTACTACTGGGCGCTGGTGAACGCGCTGGACTATGCCGACCCCGAACTTGTAGTGGTGGACTGCTGCCTTCTGGCGCGGACGACGGAGGAATCTCTGTCTTTCATTCAGGCGGTCATGGCTGCTTTCCCGTTCTCCTTCAACAAGGTCAGGACGGCGCTGGATATTTTCCCGCTGGACGAGTACTCCTTTGACGATATGTTTGCCGTTATCTGGCCCTTTTCCAAATTCCATAACCGTTGGGCAGAACTGGAGCCGGACGATTTTCACAACGATAAGAGTGACGCGCTCGGTGCCTTCGAGTGTGTCGGCAGCGTAGTACCGGAGTTCGACAGCACTACGCCTGCGGATACCGACTATGCGAAGATAGAAAAAAGCATTGATAATATGCGGCGTATCGCGCAGCTATGCAGCGAGCGCGGCATAAAGCTTGTTTTCAGCTATACGCCGCACCCGGCCACGAATACGGAAAGGTGGCAGACCTCCGTCGCCGAGGAGACCGCGGCGGAGCTGGGCGTTGAGTTCATCAATTTCCTTGATACCGACATCGTTGATTATTACACGGATATGTATGATGCAAATTCGCACCTGAACATTTCCGGTGCAAGGAAGCTCACCCGCTATCTGGGCCGCCTGCTCTCCGAAGAATACGGGCTTGCGGATCACCGCGGGGAAGCCGGCTATTCCTCGTGGGATGCGGACTATCAGGAATATCTGAAGACGCGGGAGCAGCAGCTGGCGGATGAAACGGATCTGAGCAGAGCTCTGCTGATGCTCTCCTATGAGCGCTATTCAAGCCTTATTTACATCCCGGCCGGATCCGAGCTTTTCGAGAACGACCGGGTCATGAAGCTCATAGAGAACGCCGCCGGGACGGAACTTCCCAAACTCAGGAAAGCCGCGGAGAGCGGCGAAGAGTACCTGCTCCTCACCGACCGTGCCGCGGCGGCAAGCTATGAAGCGTCGGGCAGCGGCATTTATGACGGCAGCGGTGGCATAAAACTTTCCGCCGACCTGTCGGAGTTATCCGTAGGGGCGCAGTCATATCCCCTGAGTGTCGTTGGCTTTCCCGGCGATGGAGATGTGAGGGTGTTCGTATTCACGCCGGAGCTGGAGCCCATCCCGGAGTGCTGCCACTCCTTCGGGCTCGGCGCGGACGGTGTCTTTGCCCGCACGGATTATTTTCAGAAGTAAAGTATCAGCCCCGGACAATTCGTCCGGGGCTGAGTTTTATTATATCTATTTACCGTTCTTCTCGGAAGTAGGCAAGGCCGAGGGAGGCGGGGGGCTGATTCTCGCGCTTATCGCGCATGGAGGAGATGACCAGAACAACGATAGTGACAATGTAGGGGATCATCTTATACAGCTCCTTGACGGCGAGGTTCGTGCCGGTGGGCAGGAACAGATACAGGATATACAGGCCGCCGAAGAGGATGGAGGATATCACGCCGACATCCGGCTTCCAGATCGTGAAGATAACGAGCGCGATGGCGAGCCAGCCGCGGTCGCCGAAAGCGTCGTTCGACCAGATGCCGCAGGCGTAGTCCATGACATAGTACAGGCCGCCGAGGCCGGCGATCATGCTGCCGACGCAGGTGGCGATGTACTTGTACTTCTTAACATCGATACCGGCAGCGTCCGCGGTGTTCGGGCTCTCGCCGACGGCGCGCAGGTGCAGGCCGACGCGGGTGTGCTTGAGGACGTAGGCCGCAGCAAGTGCTATGATTATTGCGGCGTAGGCGAGGAAGCCGTAGCTCAGGAATATCTTGCCGAACCAGCCGAGCTTATCGGCTATGGGAAGAGAGCGGCTGTAGTAGGCGCTCGTCGCGGACAGGGCGATGGACGGGACTTCGCTGCCGGTGAGCTTGATGAGCGAGCCGCCGAAGAAGTTGCCGAAGCCGACGCCGAAGGTCGTCATAGCAAGACCGGTGACGTTCTGGTTCGCGCGCAGGGAGACGGTGAGGAAGCAGTAGAGAAGCCCCATCAGCAGCGACCCGAGCAGGGAGCACAGCAGCGGGATCATTATCGCGAGAAAGCCGCTCATGGCTTCCGCGGAGCCTGCGGACTGCTCATACGCGAATGCGCCGATAACGCCGCATATACCGCCGACATACATGATGCCGGGGATACCGAGGTTGAGGTTGCCGGACTTCTCGGTCAGCGTCTCGCCGGTGCTGCCGAAGAGCAGCGGGATGCCCTGAACGACGGCTCTCGGAATAAAGGAAACTATATCAAACATTGCTCAGTCCTCCTTCTTTGCGGCCTTGCGGAAGCTTATCTTATAGCTGATGAAGAACTCGCTCCCGATGATGAAGAACAGGATGATGCCGGTAAGGATATCGGAGAAGGAATGGTTCAGGCCGAAGGCAGTGGAAATCTCGCCCGCGCCGCGCTCAAGGAACACGAGCAGCAGGGAGGTAAAGACCATGATGATGGGGTTGAACTTTGCAAGCCAGGACACCATGACCGCCGTGAAGCCTCGGCCGCCGGCGATAGTCGTCGTGACGGTGTGGTTGATGCCGCCGACGAGCAGCAGACCTGCAAGGCCGCAGATCGCACCGGAAAGTGCCATAGTGCGCATGATCACCTTCTCGACCTTAATGCCGACGTAGCGCGCGGTGCGCTCGCTCTCGCCGACGACGCTTATCTCATAGCCGTGCTTGGAGTAGTTGAGGTACACGTACACCGCGACCGTTACCACCGCGGCGACGACTATGCTGAGCAGGTACTTGTTCCCGCCGAGCTGCGGAAGCCACCCAAGCTCGGTAGCCTGATTGATGATGCCGATCTGCCCTGCGCCCTTGGGGACTTCCCACACGATGATGAAGTACGCGACGAGCTGGGTCGCGACATAGTTCATCATCAGGGTGAAGAGCGTCTCATTCGTGTTCCACTTGGCCTTGAAGAAGGCGGGGATGAAGCCCCACAGCGCGCCTGCCGCGACAGCCGCGACGGTCATGGTGAGGATCAGCATACCGTTTGACATCTTGTCGCTCAGGCAGATCATGACGGCCGTTGTCGCAAGGCAGCCGGCGAGGGTCTGACCCTCGGCACCGATGTTCCAGAAGCGCATCTTGAACGCGGGGGTCACGGCAAGGGAGATGCACAGCAGAACTGCCATGCCCTGAAAGGTTATCCAGCTGCGGCGCGCAGTGCCGAAAGCGCCGCTTATCATCGCGCCGTATACGGCGATCGGATTTTCACCGGTCGTGACGGTGGTGACGAGCGCGCACACGAGCAGTGCCGCGACTATCGCGCCGAGGCGGATAGCCCAGGCCTTGTACCACGGCATAGCGCCGCGCTTGGAAATGTGAGCCAGCGGCTCCTGCTTCTGCTTATTCATCGGCCTTGTCACCTCCAAGCTTTGTCATCATCATGCCGACCTCACGCTTTGAGGTCTTGCGTCCCTCAACGATACCGCTGACCTTGCCGCCGCAGAGGACGAGTATCCTGTCGGCCAGTTCCAGCAGCACATCCAGATCCTCGCCGACGTATATGACGGCGACGCCTTTTTTCTTCTGCCGGTTTATGAGATCATATATAGTATAGGAAGAGTTTATATCCAGTCCGCGCACGGCGTAGGCCGTGAGCAGCACAGTGGGGGCGGACGCGATCTCACGCCCGACGAGCACCTTCTGCACGTTGCCGCCGGACAGGCGGCGCACCGGAGTGGAGATGCCGGGGGTACTGACTTCGAGATCGTCAACGACCTCCTGCGCGAGCTTGCGCGGGGACTTGCGGTCGGTAAACAGGCCGTGGCCGCGGCGGAACGAGCGGAGCATCATGTTATCCGCAAGATCCATGTTGCCGACAAGACCCATGCCGAGTCTGTCCTCAGGCACGAACGAGAGCGCAACGCCCATGTCCGCTATCGCGAGGGGATCCTTGCCGATGAGCTCATCAGCCTTGCCGTCGTCCTCGACGTAGCTGATGCTGCCGGATTCGACCGGCTGGAGCCCGGCGATGGCTTCGAGCAGCTCCTTCTGGCCGCAGCCGGAAATGCCCGCGATGCCGAGGATCTCGCCGGAGTTTGCAGTGAAGCTCACATCGTCGAGCTTCACGATACCGTCGATGCTGCGCACGGTGAGGTTCCTGACCTCGATGCGGGGCTTGGGGTCGACGGGATCGGGTCTGTCGATATTGAGCGTGACCGCGTGGCCGACCATCATGTTGGTCATTTCCTGCGCATTCGTGTCCTTGGTGCGCATATCGCCGATGAACTGGCCGTGGCGCAGGACGGCGACACGGTCGGACAGCTCCTCGACCTCGTGCATCTTGTGGGTGATGATGACGACGGCTTTTCCGTCGTCGCGCATATTGCGCAGCACGGCGAAGAGCTTGTCCGTCTCCTGCGGGGTGAGGACGGCGGTCGGCTCATCGAGGATAAGGATATCCGCGCCGCGGTAGAGCACCTTTATTATCTCGACCGTCTGCTTCTGGGAAACAGACATATCGTATATCTTCTGGTTGGGGTCGACCTCGAAGCCGTAAGCGTCGCATATCTGCTTTATCTTGGCGGAGGCGTCCTTCAGATCGAGCTTTCCGGGCAGGCCGAGGACGATGTTTTCCGCGGCGGTCAGCACATCGACAAGCTTGAAGTGCTGGTGGATCATGCCGATGCCGAGGTCGAAGGCGTCCTTCGGGGAGCTTATGACAACAGGCTTGCCGTCGATGCTTATCTCGCCCTCATCGGGGAAGTAGATACCGGCGAGCATATTCATGAGCGTCGTCTTGCCGCTGCCATTCTCGCCGAGGAGCGCAAGTATCTCGCCCCTGTATATATCGAGCCAGACTCTGTCATTTGCGACGACAGAGCCGAAGGTCTTTGTGATATTGCGCATTTTGACTGCCGCGATCTTATTGTCCAATACGGTCACTCCTTAATGTATGTAGTAAAGTCCAATACCGCATAAGAAAGCATACGCGTTTATCATGTGCTTTCTTATGCGGTGGTCAATGGTAAAAACGGGCAGCGCAATTAAATTGTCATTGCGCTGCCCGCCTGCAGTAACAGTCAGATGCGGTTCAATTAGAATGCGGTGTCAAGAAGGGTGATGCCGTCGATCTTGAGATCAAAGTAAGGAGCTGCGCGGAAGGTGGACTCCTTGAAAGCGCCGTCCTCGACAGCCTCGGTGTCGCCGGTGTAGGCAGCGTCAGTGTCGACGTCTGCGAGGTAGGAGGTGACGTGGCCGTCAGCGTCAACGGTCATGGCGTCGGTCACGTTGTCGCCGGAGACGGTGAAGACGGAGCAGTCAAAGACCTGGAGTTCGCCGGATTCGAGCTTTGCGGTGACGTCGGCAATTGCCTCGGCAGTGCCCTCGGCAGCGACGTTGGTGTTGATGTCGGTGAGGACGACGGAGCCGGTGGCAAGGGTGCCGGTCCAGTCAGCGTCGATAGCTTCGCCGTTCATGACAGCGGTGATAGCGTACTCATAGTAGGGAGCCCAGTTGATGCGGGAGGAGACGATGAAGGTGTTGGGGCAGGCAGCCTCGGTGGAGCCGTTGTAGGAAACGTTGGGGACACCGGCGGTCTCGCATGCGGTGGGAGCGCCCATGGAGTCAGCGTGCTGGCTGATGAGCTTGCAGCCGTTGCCGATGAGCTTGTTTGCAGCTTCCTTCTCAGCGGTCTCATCGTACCAGGAACCGGTGAAGGTCACTTCCATGGTAGCGGTGGGGCAGACGGAGCGTGCGCCGAGGAAGAAGGAGGTGTAACCGGAAACGACTTCTGCGTAGGTGAATGCGCCGACATAGCCGATCTTGGCCTCGTCCTCGGTGAAGTCACCGTTTGCGATCATCTCGTTGAGCTTGAGACCGGCAGCGACACCGGCGAGGTAACGGCCTTCATAGATGGAAGCGAATGCGTTGTGGTAGTTTGCAATGCCCTCGGTGTGAGCCTTGGTACCGGTAGCGTGGCAGAACTGAACCTCAGGGAATTCCTTTGCGGCCTGGATCATGAAGTCCTCATGGCCGAAGGAGTCGGCAAAGATGACATTGCAGCCGGCGTCGGCGAGCTCAGCCGCTGCGTCGTAGCACTCCTGGCCTTCGGGAATGTTGGTGCGGAAGATGACCTGATCATCGCTCAGGCCGAGGTTCGCGCAGGCTTCCTTGGCGCCGTTCATGAAGTTGAGGTCATAGGTGGAGTTTTCATCATGCAGGAAAATAAAGCCGACCTTCAGATCGGAAGCGGCAGTCGCGTCGACAGCGGGAGCATCGGCAGCAGAGTCAGCCGCAGGGGCCTCGGTTGCAGCGGGTGCTGCGGACTGACCGCAGGCGCACAGTGCAAATACCATGCACAGAGCCATGAGCAGAGCAACGATCTTCTTCATTTGTTCAGTCTCCTCGATAATTTTTTATAATTTATCTAAACCGCAGTGCGGTGAAGATACGAAAAAAGCACCGGCCGTATTCACTGCCGATGCAAAGCACACATCAACCCACCGCTGGGGAAGCGGCGAGCCGAAGCTCAGCATCGATAGTCCGGTCATTTACGGCGTCCGGGTAGAAACTTCAAATCCATATCATTTGCTATATATCGAAGCGGTATTCAATTGGTTCGTGCCTTTATGCTAACAGCCGCGCGCCAAAAAGTCAAGTATGGTTTTTCTACGATTTTGACATTTTTCGACGCCACGATTTGTCAAAGCTGCACAAGTGCGGCTCAGGGCATATTACCTTGTAATTTGCTAAAAAATATGGTATTTTAATAATGGTGCGATTCAGTACCGGGGTGCTGCACAACGGCAGGCGGTCAGCTACACCACCCGAGAGGGGGTGAAGCATAATGCCTATCATCATAACGTTACATATTTTCGGTTTGGTTGTAACTGTGAGGATAAAGCAAGATCGCCACTCGGCCAAGTGACGATCTTATAGTTTCGCTATAACCTTGTAACCTGAAAGAGCTGACCGCTTGTCGCAGCACCTTTTTCATGTTTATTATACCTTCCGCTCCGCCTTATGTCAAGCCGGGGCGGCGTTTTTATCCTCAGCAGAATTTGAGGCCATGGTCATCCATCGAGGCGATCTTCGCGAGCGACTCGACGCGCAGCCCCTGCGAGCGGAGCATATCGCCGCCGCCCTGGAAGACCTTCTCCACCGCGATGCCCGCGCCGACTACAACACCGCCCGCCTGCTCGACGAGTGCTTTGAGCCCGACAAGCGCCGCGCCGGTCGCGAGGAAATCGTCAACGATCAGCACGCGATCCTTAGCCGACAGATACTCCTTGGAGACGACGACGGTGTTGGTGTTCCCGTGGGTGAAGGACGCGACCTCGACGGAGTAGACATTATTGGATATATTCTTCGTTTTGCTCTTCTTGGCAAAAACCAGCGGGCAGGAGAACACATAGCCCGTCATCGCGGCCATGGCTATGCCGGAGGCCTCGATAGTCAGGATCTTGTTTATGCCTGCGCCGTCGTACAGACGCTTAAACTCAAGCGCCATCTCATACAGCAGCTGCGGGTCTATCTGATGGTTGAGGAAGCCGTCCACCTTGAGTATCCCGCCGGGCAGCACCTTTCCGTCAGTCAGTATTCTCTGTTCAAGAAGCTCCATGTCATTGTCCCTCCGCTCAAAATTTCGTGCCGGAATGAGTAAATGCGTGTATGAATATGTCGTGTATTCTATCCCAAATTTCCGGGCTTTGCAAGGGGCTTTATTCAGATTGACACGGAGCCCGTTTTGGAAGTATAATATACTGATATTTTATCTCCACGGAGGAACAAATGGGCAGCAGGGACAGAAAGATAATCCTCATCATTGCGCTTATCGTCGCGGCGGCGGTCATCGCGGCCGTGTGCATATATATGTCTCCCGCATCTCCCGCGGAGGAAAATGCGCCGGTCAGCCCCGCCGCAGTGCAGGCGGGCACAGGCAGCAGCGTTATCATCAGCGAGCTTATGGAGAAGAACCGCGCCGTTCTGCGCGACGAGGACGGGGACTTCTCCGATTGGATAGAGCTGCATAACGTCTCGGACAAGGCCGTCAGTCTCAGCGGCTGGCGCATATCAGACAAGTCCGGTGATCCGGGCTGGGCTTTCCCCGACGTCACGATAGAGTCGGGGGAATACCTGCTCGTCTTTGCTTCCGGTAAGGACAAGTCCGGCAGCGAGCTTCACACGGACTTCTCTCTCTCCGGGGATGAGACGGTCTATCTCCTCTCCCCCGCCGGAAGCGTCGCCGATCAGGCCGCATGCGGCGGGACGGAAGCCGACGTCTCCATGGCGCTCAGCGCTGACGGCGAATGGGCGCAGTCCCTTTATCCGACGCCCGGCTTTGAAAACAGCGCCGCTGGCTATGACGCGCTTCAGGAAACGCTCTCCCCTGCCGACGCACTCGTTATAAGCGAGGTCATGGTAGCGAATACCAAGACCTATTACGCCGGTGCTCCCGGCTACTGCGACTGGGTCGAGCTTAAAAACATTTCCGATTCCGACATTTCGCTCTCAGGCTATTATCTGTCCGACAGTCTCAAGGATCTGAGCAAGTACGCTCTGCCCGATTCCGTCCTCGCCCCCGGCGGGACGATCATTATCCTCTGCGGTGCGGACGACGACGGCAGCGGAGTATATAACCTTGCTTCGTTCTCGCTCAATTCCTCATGCGAGCAGCTCTATCTGAGCCGCAGCGAGGAGCTCGTCGACTATGCCGCCCTGCGCGATATCCCGTATGAATGCAGCTTCGGCCGCATGGACGGTGAGAACGGCTGGTTCTATTTTGCAAAGCCCAGCCCCGGCAAAGCGAATGCCAACGGCGCGCGCCGCGTAGCGGCAAAGCCGGTGAACCTCACGGCCGACGGCGTTTTTGACGGGGTCGAGGGCGTGACCGTGGAGCTGTCCGGTGCCGGCACCGTCCGCTATACGCTCGACGGCTCAACGCCGACCGAAAAGAGCCCCGAATATACCGAGCCCATAACCGTCAGCTCCACCGGCGTTGTGAAGGCTGTCAGCTTCGAGGATGGCGCGCTGCCCAGCCGCACGCTCATGCTGAGCTATATCATCAACGAGGGGCACAGTCTGCCCGTCGTCAGCCTTGTCTCCGAGAATACTACCGAGTTTTCGCAGATGTATAACGGCCCGGCAAAGGGCGTAGAGCTCCCGGCAAGCATCTCCCTGTACCGCGGCGACGGCGGCTTCACCGCACCCTGCGGCGTCTCACTCAACGGCGAGACGAGCCTTATCATGTCAAAAAAGAATATGTCCCTGCGCTTCCGCGGCGCCTACGGGCAGGAAACCTTGCAGTACGACATCTTCGGCGGCGGGGCGACTGAATTTACGAATCTGCTGCTGCGCGCCGGACAGGATCAGGAGCAGACCATCATCCGCAATGAGCTGAGCCAGAGCCTGTGCGAGAAGGCAGACATGGACGTTATCAACCAGCGCAGCATCTTCTGCGTACTGTATGTAAACGGTGAATACAGCGGCATATACACGCTCAAGGAAAAAGCGAACAAATATCTCTATGCCGCCGTCGCCGGGGTCGATCCCGACAGCGTCGAGGTCATCGAGGCTCCCGCCGGGTACGGCACGGAGTTTTATGACCAGATCATCCGCTTTGCTTATATGAACGACATGAGCCTTGACGAAAACTATGAGCATCTCGCTTCGCTGATGGATATGGACGGTCTTATCGACTGGCTGATAATGGAGGGCTTCTGCGCAAACACCGACGTCACGAGCGGGAATCTGCGCTACTGCCGCTCGGAACAGGCCGACGGGAAATGGCATTTCATGTTCTATGACCTTGACGCGACCTTTGTTACGCCGGGCGCAATGTACGCAAATCTTCTGAGCGAGTATGGCGTGGCTCATATTCAGGTGTCCTCCCTTGCCGTTCCGCTCATGCAGAATGCCGGATTCAAGGATCGCTTCCTCACCCGCGCCGCCGAGCTTCTGAGCGATAAGCTCTCAAACGAGGCCGTGATAAATGAGATAAGCACAATGACCGAGGAGCTCTCCGCCGAGGTGGACCGCGACTTCTCCCGCTACGGCAAGGATCGCGGCAGCTGGGAGTGGAGCCTTGAGCAGCTCCTGTACCTTGTCGACGACTGCGACTGGCGTCAGCAGAACATTGACGCACTCTGCTTCATCTTCGGGCTGAGCGGCAGCGAGCGCAGCCACTACTTCGGGAGCATTGACGGCGCATGAACAACACAAGGCTGACCTTCAAAAGGAACGAAAAGAAATACCTCCTCTCACCGGAGCGTTTTGATGCGCTGTGGGCGGAGCTTTCGCCGCGGCTCATCCCGGACGAGTATTTCCGCAGCACCGTGTGCAGCGTCTATTATGACAGCGATGATTACGAGCTTATCCGCCGCTCGATAGAAGCGCCCGTGTACAAGGAGAAGCTCAGGGTGCGCAGCTACGGCGTGCCCGCGCCTGACGGCACAGTGTTTGTCGAACTCAAGAAAAAGTTCAAGGGCACGGTCTACAAGCGCCGCGTACAGACGACCGCGCAGCGCGCCGAGGAGTGGCTCGCCGGGCGCTCCCCCGCGCCGGAGGACAGTCAGGTCTGCCGGGAGATAGACTGGTTCCTGCAAATGCACTCTCCCGCGCCGAAAATATACATCGCCTGCGACCGCGAAGCCTACGTCGCCGACGGAGCTTCCGAGCTGCGCTTCACCTTCGACCGCGGCATACGCTGGCGGGAGGACGGGCTCAGTCTCTGCGACGGTACGCACGGTACGCAGCTGCTCGATGCCGGTCAGGTGCTCATGGAGATAAAAATACCGGACGCCGCCCCGCTGTGGCTCGCCGCTATGCTCAGCCGCCTTGAGGTGTTCCCGACCGGCTTTTCAAAATACGGCAGCTGCTATAAGTCCGGGCTTGTACAAAAATATTTTGATGGAGTGATCACAATTGCTTAACAGCGTCATTACCGAAAGCATCACCCTGCAGAGCTTTCTTATCTGCATCTTTTCCTCGCTTGCCCTCGGAGTGCTCACGGCGCTCGTTTTCACCGCGCACGGCCACCATACCGGCTCGCTCACGCTGTCGCTGGCGATGCTGCCGCCCGTCGTCGCGCTCATAATCATGCTCGTCAACGGCAACATCGGCGCGGGGCTTGCCGTCGCCGGCACCTTCGCGCTGGTGCGCTTCCGCAGCGTACCCGGCAGCGCAAAGGAGATAACGGGGCTGTTCTTCTCCGTTGCGCTCGGCCTTGCCTGCGGCATGGGCTACGTTGCCATTGCGGGGCTGTTCTTCGTGATAATCTCGCTGTTCCTGCTGCTGCTCGAACGCTTCCGCTTCGGCCAGAACAGTCCATCCGAGCGCCAGCTCAAGATAACCATCCCGGAGAATCTCGACTACGACGGGCTGTTTGACGACCTGCTCAATGAGTACACGCTTGAGCACGAGCTTATCCGTGTGCGCACCACCAACATGGGTACGCTCTATGAGCTTACCTACAACATCCGCCTGCGCGGAAAGGACATCAGCAAAGACTTTATCGACGCGCTGCGCTGCCGCAACGGGAACCTCACCGTCAGCTGCGGCCGCGAAGCCGATCGCGATATGATGTAAAATTACTTGCGAAAGAACCAAAGTGCCGCGCTGCATTATTATTGCGGCGCGGCACTTTCAGAACCGTATTTGGAACAATATGGTAATTCGACAAATTTCGACACGATTTCTAAAAAACA
>CAKTPR010000050.1 GCA_934591725.1 uncultured Oscillospiraceae bacterium | reverse complement strand
GTCGGCTTCATCCAGTGGCTGGCGGCATACTCCGACAAGGAGAACATCGAGTTCGTCATCAGCATTTCGATGGATCCTGAAACCGTGCCCGACGAACTGAAGCAGTACATGATATAAATAATAACAGGCTCGCTGCGATTTGCGGCGAGCCTGTTATATTGCTGAAGAATAGCTGCGGCAGCGGAAGAAAATGCAGCGCTTTATCCCCTCAGTCAGCCTTACGGCTGACAGCTCCCCTTGAGAAACAAGGGGAGCCTTTTTACGTCCTATTTGATTGCGGCAGTATTAATAAGGTCTATGCAAAGCGGTACGCTAAAAAGACGAGCGCGGCGATGACAATGGCGACGATGATCGGGACGAGCGGGTTCATCTGTTCCTGCGCCGCTTTATGCGCATCCGCGTATTCCTCGGTGAGACTGTCCCGCCCGGAGACAGCGCACATGCAGGCATGGCACAGCTCACGCGCGTCCTCGATCGGGACTTCCGGAAGCGACTGTGCAAGCCTTGCGGCGAGGGCGTCCATCGCGCGGCGCTGTTCATCGGCAGAGCTGCACCTGAGCCGGGTAAGCTCCGCGCCGCCGTCCAGCTCCGCGAACGCTTCAAACAGCTTATACACCGCGCCGTCACGGTCGGCGTGCCAATAGCGCAGCACCGCCGTCCTGAACACGAGCCGGGTCGTAAAGGTCGCGTCCGAGCCGTAGCCGGAGTTTTCATTCACTTGCCTGAGCGCGGCTTTAAGGCGCTCAAGCTCTGCGCGCTCCTGCTCCGTCATCACGGAAGCTCCTTATACATCGCAGGCGCGTCCGCCTTGGTCGCGTTCTCAGTCACGGCAGTGACCTCGACCTTGAGCGTGCGCTGGCCGAAAGCGATCTCTATCACGTCGCCGACCTTGACCTGATAGCTGGCCTTGACCTGCCTGCCGTTTACGCTGACGCGCTCGCCGTCGCAGGCGTCGTTTGCGACGGTGCGGCGCTTTATCAGCCGGGAAACTTTCAAGTATTTATCGAGCCTCATCATAACCTCCGTGTTGATAAATAACACCATCTGCTGACAAGAGCGCACACGCATATGTCACAAATTTGCATAGATTGGATACAAGCAGTTTTGCCGGAGCAGAAAAGCGTTCAGGCAATGAAAAGCCCGCAGGTAATACTTTGTGTATTGCCAAGGGCTTTGAAGCAGCATGGGCGTTTTTATGCCCGGCAAAACCGTGTGCGTCCTTGTCAGCTGATGGTACTCTAAAAAACAGCCGCCTTTTTTGAGCGGAAAGGCGGCTGAAAAAATCAAAGCGTATTCTTACTTTGCGACGACGTCCTTCAGAGCCTTACCGGCCTTGAAAACGGGAACGCGGCTTGCGGGGATCTGGATCTCTTCCTTGGTCTTGGGGTTGCGGCCGACGCGAGCATTGCGCTCCTTGACCTCAAATGCGCCGAAGCCGACGAGCTGAACCTTGTCGCCGCCGACGAGGGCTGCGGTAATGGCCTCGAATGCTGCGTTAACAGCCTTTTCGCTGTCCTTCTTGGAAAGAGCGGTCTTTTCTGCGACGGCCGCTACGAGTTCTGCCTTATTCATTATATATTTCCTCCTAATTGATTCTACGGCTGTTGCCTGTTTATTGGAGTGTTCCCCAAAAGGCGGTGGAATACTCATTGCCGTACTGCCCGCTAAGCGGACAGCAGACAAACTCTACCACACTTTTCCCTGTTTATCAAGAGAAAATTGCAATATAATCAGAGTTTCGGATAAAAATTAACGGATGTGTAAGAAATTCGCGATTTTTTCACCGCCGGGGATGAGTTTCATGTCCTCCTTGGTGATGGAGCGGAGCGCGATCGTCGACACGAGGTACACGATCACCGCGACGGTGATGGCAGCAAGCATGCACAGCGCGATGCGCGACCACGAGACCGCACCGATGAAGCGCGCGCACAGACCATATATCGCCCATGCAGCCGCGCCCATAAGGACGCTTGCGGCAAGGGGGCGGGCGAATATCCGGAGAAGCTTCGGGCGGTGCTTGAGAGCGACGCAGATGAAGATGTAGTTCATCAGCGCCATGACGACGTAGCTGACGAGAGTCCCGACCGGCGCGCCGTATATGTTGATGGAGCGCTGCGCGACGAGGAACCAGTTGACGATGATCTTCACAAGCCCGCCGCTTATCATTGTGACCATGGTGAGCTTTTCATGCCCGGAGGCCTGAAGAATGGCGTTTTCCATCAGCACCGTGCAGACGAAGAACGAGGCCGCGCCCATTATTGCCAGCAGCCCCGGCCCCGCGGCGTTGCTGTTGGGGTAAAGGACGTTCATTATCGGATAGGCAAGGACAGTGAGCCCCACGCCCATCGGCAGGCTGATGACGGCGGAGATGCGCATGGCGTCCGCCGAGGTCTTGCGCGCGGCGGCGTTTGCGCCCTTGGCGATAGCGCCGGATATCTCCGGGACGATCGCTATCGTCAGCGGCGTGATGAAAGCCGCGGGGAGATTGAAGAGCGTCTGCGCCTTTCCGTACACGCCGTAGAGGACTTTGGCCTGATAATAGGAGAAGCCCGCGGCGGACTGGAGACGGTTCATGCAGAGCTTGGAGTCAACGGAGTTGAGGATGGCCATGATGCACGCGCCGAAAGCGATGGGGATGCCGATGGAGAGAATGTCCTTCACGATCTTCCAAGCGGAGTCGATGAGCTCATCGTCGTCAGGCGTGTCGTTCGGGGCGTGGATGCCGGCAGTGTAGGGGGCGGACAGCTCGGAGTAATGGCGGCGCTTGTATATTATCATATACAGCAGGGAAATGACCGAGCCGATGGAGACGCCGAGTATCGCACCGGCAGAGCCGACAGGCTTGCCGTAACCGGCCCTCAGCAGGCACGAGGCGAGGATGAGTCCGGAGATGACCTTGAAGAGCACTTCGATCACTTCATCCACCGTCGTGGGGATCATGTTGCCGTTGCCCTGACAGTAGCCGCGGTAGGCGGAGACAAGGCACACCAGCAGTATCGACGGCGCCATTGCCTTTATGCTCAGCGCAGCGTCGGGGTTTTCAAGGTACTTCGCGGCGAGCCATTCCGGGAACAGGAACAGGATCAGCGCGAAGATGACGCCTATCACCGCGAAGGTCGCGAGCGCAACGCGGAAAGTCTTTTCCTCCTGCTTCACGCGGCCATTTGCATCGGCCTCGGCGATGAGCCGCGAGAGCGCGACGGGCAGACCCGCCGTCGCCAGCGTGAAGAAGATGAAATAGATACTGTAAGCGCTGGTGAACATGGAATAGCCTTCGTCGCCCAGTATGTTGCCGAGAGGTATTTTATAGATGAAGCCCAGCAGCTTCATTATGATAACGCCGACGGTGAGTATCGCCGCGCCGTGTATAAAATTCTGCTTCTTTGCCATGCGGTGCCCTCCTGAAAGCAGAGATGCTATAAATTTGAAAATACGTTCCAAATATACACGCATAATATTGAAAAATCAAGGGCAATACCGCGCAGATGGTATTGCCCTTTGTGATATCAGTGCTTGGACAGAATGTGGCGCGCCACGTGTACGCCGCTTGCGGAGGCGTGGGACAGGGAGTGCGTGACGCCGGAGCAGTCGCCGATGACATACAGACCGGGGCACTTGGTCTGAAGATCGTCGTCTATCTCGACTTCCATGTTATAGAACTTGACCTCAACGCCGTAAAGCAGAGTGTCGTCATTGGCGGTGCCGGGGGCGATCTTGTCAAGGGCGTAGATCATCTCGATGATGCCGTCGAGAATACGCTTGGGGATGACAAGGCTCAGGTCGCCGGGAGTGGCGGCAAGGGTCGGCGTGACGAAGTTTTCCTGGATCCTGCGCTCGGTGCTGCGGCGGCCGCGGACAAGGTCGCCGAAGCGCTGCACCATGACGCCGCCGCCGAGCATGTTCGACAGGCGCGCGATGCTTTCACCGTAGCCGTTGGAGTCCTTGAACGGCTCGGAGAAGTGCTTGGAGACGAGCAGGGCGAAGTTGGTGTTCTCGGTGTGCTTTGCGGGATCCTCATAGCTGTGGCCGTTGACGGTGACGATGCCGTTGGTGTTCTCGTTGACGACGACGCCGTGCGGGTTCATGCAGAAGGTGCGCACCAGATCCTCGAACTTCTCCGTGCGGTAGACTATCTTGCTCTCATAGAGCTCATCGGTGAGGTGGGAGAATATCTCCGCGGGCAGCTCGACGCGCACGCCGATGTCGACGCGGTTGGACTTGGTCGGGATATCGAGCGAGGAGCAGACGGATTCCATCCACTTGCTGCCGCTGCGGCCGACGGAGATGATGCAGTCGGTGCAGGTGTAGCTCTCATCGCCGAGCTGGACTTCATAGCCGCCCTCAACCTTGGCAACGCCCGTGACGGCGGACTCAAAGTGGAAGTCCACGCTGTCCTTGAGCTCATTGTATATGTTCTCCAGCACGACGTAGTTTATGTCGGTGCCGAGGTGGCGCACCTGAGCGTCCAGCAGGTGCAGGCCGTTTTCAAGGCACATGCGCTTGATGCCGGTGTTTGCGGTGGAATAGAGCTTCGTGCCCTCGCCGCCGTGGGTGCGGTTTATTTCATCGACGTACATCATGAGGTCGATCGCTTCCTGCTTGCCGACGTGCTCATAGAGCGTGCCGCCGAACTGGTTTGTGATGTTGTACTTACCGTCGGAGAAAGCGCCCGCACCGCCGAAGCCGCTCATTATATTGCAGATATTGCACTTGACGCAGGACTTGATCTTTTTGCCGTCGATGGGGCATCTGCGCTTATCCAGCGGACGGCCAAGCTCAAACACAGCGACCTTGAGACCGCGGTTTGCCTTGACCAGCTCATAAGCGGAGAAGATACCTCCGGGGCCAGCGCCGATAACTATTACGTCGTAATCTGCCATTTTGAATCAATTCCTCTTTCTTTCGCAAAAAAATATACTGCCTGTCGTGTGCCCGGTTCCCGGTGGGAACAGCAGCCGACAGAGCAGCGTCAATGTATCCTCGATTAGACTAACACACATGACGGATTAAGTCAAGTGAATGAACTGTAAACAAGCGCGGCATTTCATAGCCGCCGCGGCAAAAGACGCAGGGCTTTATCCCCTCAGTCAGCCATACGGCTGACAGCTCCCCTTGAGAAACAAGGGGAGCCCTGTCGGTGTCTTATTGCGCAGCTTCTGCGGTTGCTTCCGGTTCGGCAGTCTCTGCTGCGGTATCGTCTTCCGCGCTCTCTGCGTCCTCGTTCTGTGCGGCGGCTTCGGCGGCGAGCTTTGCTTCTTCCTCGGCTGCGGCCTTTTTCGCTTCCTCAGCGGCCTTCGCATCAGGTGCGTAGACATAGCCGTAGACAAAGTCTGTCACAACGGCTTTGCTGACATTGCCGTTTTCTATGACGGTCTTTTTCGTGAGCCGCCCATCGTCGTCATATTCGTACTTGATGTTGCCGACCAGCGCGCCGCTTGCGTCGTACTTATCCTGCTGGTACAGAAGCTCACCCTTGTAGGTGTTCACAAAGTCGTAAGCCGTGCCGTCGGCTTCGATATATCTGTCCATGCTGCCGTGCCGGTCGTATTCCGCGACCCAGAGCGCGTCCTCGCTGCCCTCGGCAAGAGCGGTGCAGGAGGACATAGTCCCGTCGTCATAAAACTCATACACGTAGTCATATTGGAACACGCCGCCCTGACCGAGCAGATTCCCGTGATCGTCATAGACGGAGGCGACCTGATCGCGCGTGAGGGTGTAGCTGCCGTCGGGCGCGTACTTGTACTCAAAGGTCTGGTCATCCATCGAGGGGTACTCGGAGTACAGCCGCGTTTCGGACAGCAGGACGCCGTCACTGCTGTAGGCGTAAGTCGTCGTCAGGGGGCCGGAGCAGCTCTCGTCATAGCTTGTCGTCATGCTGACCATGCGCTGGACAAAGCCCTCGGCTTTTTCCGCGCTGTCGCAGTAATCGCCGAGCTCGGCATAGAGCGCCTGCGCTTCGTCGTAGCTACCGCCCTCAAGAAGCTTGCCCGCCTTTTGGTACAGCGCTTCTAGCGCCTTTTCGGCGGAGTCCTCATAATTGCCGAGGGCGATGAACGCGTCATGCGCTTCGTCAAAGCTGCCGTCTTCGAGAAGCTTGCAGGCCTTGGTGTAGGCGGTGTTCTCCTGCCCCATGCCGGCAGCTTCCTCTGCTTTTTCGGCGCTGTCCTTATAATTGCCGAGTTTTGTGAAAGCCACATCGGCTTCGTTGTAGCGCCCGGCATCGAGCAGGGCGAGCGCATCGTCATAGGCGCTGGCGTTTTTGGAGGATATCACGGAGAAGACTATTGCCGCCGCGGCAATAATGGCGATGGGCACGGCGATGAGCGCGATCTTCTTTGCCTTCTTTGCATGCGCGTCGCGCACGGCGTCGACGGCGGAGGCGTGTTCCTCCTCGCGGCGGAGCCGCTCAGTTTTTTCCTCGCGGAGAAGATCGACATCGAGCTTGGCGATGAGCGTGTCCAGCTCCTGACCGCATACATGGCAGCGTTCGCCGTCGCGGTTTATCTCACCGCAGGCGCACAGCCACAGATCCTTCTGGCGCACGGGTACAAAGACGCTCTTCGGCGTGGTGTCGATCCGGTACTGCTTTGCAAGCTCCTTGTCCCAGAGCTTTGTATCGAGTCCGGCCTGCTCCTGTAACGGCTCCCAGCGCTGGGAATCGGAGACGTAGCTGCCGCCGTCGGCATAATAGACCGCGAGCACCGCAGCGGAATAGGAGCGCACCGAGCGGTCAGGGAGGTAGACGGCCTCCTTCGAGCCCCAGTATTCATCGCGCCCTATCTCAAGGTCGAGGTACTGGTGCTCCTCGCGGCAGACCTCGGTCTTGGCCATGTCGTACCCGGTGATGAGCACCTTTATCGCGCGGATGGGACGGCTGCATATGGAGCGGTACTTGAGCTGCGCCAGAACCTTTCCTGTCTGGTTATCCTTGAGCAGCGCCCCCGCCGCGATGACGAGCGGCGCGCCCTCCGTATAAAGGTTCTCCGGCAGGGTATAGAGCCTTGTATATCTTTCCGCCATGGCAGTCCCTCCTTAAAGATCGGGCAGCTCGTCATTGCTGACGACGCTCTGCCCCACGCTTCTGTCGGGCATGGCGGCTATCAGCAGGTAGCCGACAAAGCCGAGAAGAAACGATATCCAGAAGTACTTGCGCTCATGGTAGCCCTTGTCTTCGGCGATCCTGAAGAACTCACCGGCGACGAACCAGGAGATCACGAGCGCCGCGATAACGGCAAGGATGATAAGTATCGGGAGAAGCAGCCCGACTGTGTTCATGGTCACACCCACTTTCAAAAGGGTTACATAATATGTTAAATATTATATCAGCAGCGGGGTGAGAAATCAATAATGACTTGTGAACAATGTCAGGAAAAAGCGGTATGCCGCTGCCTGCGGCAGCTGAAGGCATGCCGCTTTTTCCGCAGCCGCAGGTTTTGCGGGACTCAGCGAATGTGTGGCGCGCTCGTCGAGACGGGGGAGCGCGCCTGCGGGCGCGCGGTGCCCTCTCCGTCATCGCTGCGCTCGGCCACCTCTCCCAAAGGGCGAGGCAAGGGACGCTTGCACGGTATACCAAGAGATCAATTAATGCTTTGAACGCTTGGACTTCTTCTTATTGCGCTTGGAGCTTATCACGATCGCCGCGATGACGGCGGCGATTATCGCCATGATGCTTATCACGGCAGCCGTAATAAGCGCTCCGGCGCTTGCCTCCTTAACGGGAGCAGCGCTCACTGTCGGAGAGGGCAGGGGAGTGACGGATGGCGAGACGCTTGGTGAGACACTTGCCGACGGCGAGGGCTTTGCCGAGGGCGACGCGCTAGGCTTCGGCGTCGCGGTAGGCTTGGGCGAAGCCGTGGCGGCAGCGGCTGTGACGGTTATCTTTGCCGCGTCAGTATATTCCCACTCGCCGTCCTCACTGCTGAACAGGCAGGCCACTGACCAGCCGTTCATTCCGCTGGGGACGTTCGCAATGGTGAATACCTCCTCGTTCCCGCCGCTGAGGCGGAGATCGGGGAAGTAGCCCCAAATCTTGTCAAAGACTATCTCGGTGCCGTTCTTGTCGTAAAAGCGCCATGCGCACCATGAATAGTTATCCGCGCGGGCGATGAACATGGCGGACTCACCGGCCTTGAGCGTTTCCCCGGTGGGCTGCTTGGTTATTACCGGCACCGAGGGCGCGGCGGTCGGAGCGGTGGTCGGCTCCGTAGTGGGAGTCGCGGTCGGGGCAGTGGTCGGCTCGACCGTGGGCTCCACGGTCGGTGTGTCGGTGGGTGTGACTTCGGGCTCCTCGGTGGGAGCGGGAGACGGTTCGCCGGTCTCGACTTCGGACGGAGTCTCTGGCTCCTGCGCGTAAGCCGCGGGGAGCAGCGCCGCCGACAGCAGCAGCGCAAGCAATACGGCTATAAATTTCTGAGCTTTCATTTGATCTACCTCTTTCGTGGACAGGGTTTACATCTAAGAGCATATATTAAAATTGTGACTATTTCAAGACATGGGCGAAATTGGCAATTACGACATCGCCTTAATGAAAATTAATAAATCCATACGGCGGATATCTGTTGACAATTAATGGAAGGAGTTCTATGTTAAGAGAGTAACAAATTGAGAAATGGAGGAATAGGACAAAATGAAAAAGATCGGATTCGTGCTGGCGCTCATTCTGACGCTGGCAATGCTGACGGCGATGACCGGCCCCGCCTTTGCGGAAACTTCCGGCGCGGGCTTTGCCGAGGGCAGTTCCGCCGGGAGCTATGACGGCTCTCTGTTCACCGCCGGGGGCAGTGTGGACAGCTCGGCGGAGGTCAGGGGCGTGCAGTTTGCCGCGGGCAGCGATGTGCAGGTACAGGGCAGCTGCGAGTACCTTATGGCCGCCGGCAACCAGCTCGTCTTCAGCGGCGGCGCTGAGAACGACGCCTTTGCCGCAGGCAACAATGTGTACATATTCGGCAGTGTCGGACGCGACCTTTTCGCTGCCGGCAGCACTGTTGAGATAAGGGGCAGCGTTGAGCGCAGCGCGTACATCGCCGCGGGCTCCGTCGTTATCGACGGCAGCATCGGCGGCGACCTGTACCTGAGCGCCGACAAGGTCGTGATAAGCGACAGCGCCAAGATCGGCGGCGCGGTACACTACGGCAGCAATACCCAGATGAGTGCGCCGAAGTCTGTGCTTTCCGCAGCAGAGGTATATGAGGAGATAGAGACCGCGTCCGCACCCGCTTATAAAAGCATCGGCAGCAGGGCTCTCAGCGTCGTGCTGAGCTATCTCGGCGCGGCGGCTGTGGCGTTCGTTCTGCTGTGGCTCACCCCGATATGGGAGAAGCTCGATTCCAAGTATTACGGCGCGGACTTCGGAGATTATGCAAAGGCTTTCGGCATCGGCTTTGCGGTGCTGGCCGGGCTGCCCGTCGCGGCGGTGCTGCTGATGATAACGCGTATAGGATTGCGGCTCGCCTTTGTGCTGCTGCTCGTCTATGCCGCGTCGATCGTCGCTTCTCCGGTGTTCCTGAGCTTCTTTATCGGCATGCTGATCTGGCGCCGCGCGCTCAAAAAAGCGCCATGCTATTTCGCGGAGCTTCCGATAGGACTTCTGGCGTGGCGGATCGTCTGCTGCATCCCTGGTCTCAGCTTCGTTGTCTGCTTCGTCGCCGTGCCGCTCGGTCTCGGTGTGCTGACGCTCCTGCTCGGAAAGCCCCAAAAGCAGCCCGCCCCGGCGCTGCCCGAAGCGGAATAAGGACTGATAATAGACTAAAAATCCCTGTTTCCCTTGCAAAAACAGGGATTTTTTGCTTGTAAAAATATGGCATAGTATATAGCCGATGCGATAAGAGAGCATAAAGAGTCTTGCAATGAGGCGAAAAATGTTGTAGTATAAGCCGTCAAGATTTGAATGACATGATATAAGAAAGGGGCTGACGACATGGCTATAACGAGCGCGAGCCTTCCGGCGAAAAAGCGGATACTTACCGCTTGTGTAAGGCTGTTTCTTGAAAAAGGATACAAGGGTACGACCGTTGCGGAGATAATTCGTGAGGCGGATGTCTCGGCAAGTACCTTTCAGAATATCTTTCGCGCAAAGGACGGCGTGCTGGTAGAGCTTGTTGAGTTCATGTTCGGCAATCAGTTCGGCGCGGCGCGAAAGATCGCAGGGGAAAATGTGCCGCCGGTGTATGTATACGCGGTGGAGACCGCCATACAGATGACGCTGACCGAGCTTAACGAGAACCTGCGCGAGATATATCTTGAGGCCTATACGCATCAGGAGGCCGCGGAGTATATCCATGAGCATACCTCGGCGGAACTGTACCATATCTTTTCGCCGTATCTGCCCGGTTATACAGAGAGCGATTTCTATGAACTTGAAATAGGCACGGCCGGGATAATGCGCGGCTACATGGCGCGCAAGTGTGATAAGTATTTTACTCTTGAAAAGAAGCTTAGCCGCTTCCTCACAATGAGCATGAGCGCCTTCAAGGTTCCGGAGGAAGAGCAGGAAAAGGTCGTCGGGTTCATCTCAGGGCTGGACATCCGCGGGATATCGGAGCAGGTCATGCGCGAGCTGTTCCGCGCGCTTGCGATGCAGTTCGAGTTTTCCCTGAACGGACTCGAATAAAGCAGAATATGAAGATTTACGCCGCCCTGTGCAAGACGCATAGGGCGGCTTTAGTTTGTCAAAGGACGCTTTAATGCTTATGTTACACCGGCAGATAAGCTGCCTGTGAAGGCTCCCCTTGTTTCTCAAGGGGAGCTGGCGCGCAGCGCCTGAGGGGATAAAGCCGCAGGCGTTTTCAGCAAAAGCATTAAAATGTTAATAAAATTTGCTTGACCATTGTGCGGATAAGGAGTATACCATGCACTGCGATGGAAAGATCGCAGGAGGCTCTTATGAAGAAAAAGGATCATTTACAGATAGGCAAGCTGCTGCTCGCGCAGAAGGACGCAAAGCTCAGCGGCATACAGCGGCTCGCGTTCCTGTTCGGCTGTGTCGAGCCGGATATAAACCCGTTCACGTATGCGCGCGGCTCAATAAAGCATGAGTTCCTGCACGGCCACCATGCGGACAATTCCAGCAAGCACCGCCATAAGCTGATGCGCCGACTCTCTGACAGCGGCGTACACTCCCTGTGGCAGTGGTTTTCGCTCGGAACGCTTATACACTATGCCGTTGACAGCTTCACATATCCGCACAACAGCGCGTTCGGCGGCTCGATGGCGGAGCATATACAATATGAGAAGCAGCTGCATGCAGATTTTGCCGAGCACCTGAAGGAGCTTGCTGCGCGCGGCGAGCAGAAGCTGCGCGGCATACGGGACGTCGACGCCCTGCATGAGCGCTATCTCAAGGGCGCGGGCACTGTGCAGACGGACTGCAGGTATATCATCGACTCCTCAAAGCTGATATGGCGCCGTCTCCTCTCCGGCTCGCATCACCACCTTTCGGCGTGACAGGAGCAATGAAGCGAAAATGTACCGTTAGAAAGCAGAGGATGCAGCAAGCGGTACGGGAGTCGACCTGCGCTGCGGCGCAGGCCAGGTCGGGTTGAAACAAATCCACCTTGCCGCATTTAGCTTTTGCAAGTCTGCGTTCGCATAGCCTTGCAAAAGCTGCGGCTGCGGAAAAAGCGCCATGCCTCCATCTGCCCCCGGCAGCGGCACGGCGCTTTTCCCCCGGCGCTCCATTCACTACCGCTCCCGTTCGCCTCCCTTCCTCTCTCTTTGTTCCATAAAAATACCTCAGTCTTAAAGACTGAGGTATTTTTATGGAGCAGGGTACGGGAGTCGAACCCAAGACAAAATGGCTATACTTGTTGAAAATACAAGGGGATTCAAAACCGTTAGTAAATGCGTTAGCATTTTTTGTAGAAACGGCGCATCTTCTTGATGTCCTTATCTACATCTTTTGCCGACAGCTTCGTGTAGATTTCACGGACGACCTTATCATCATCCCACCCACCGATACGCATCGTGGTCATTATATCCCACTTGAGATGATACGCCAGGGAAGCGAACGACCGGCGCAGACCATGCACGCCAACCTCCGGCAAATCAGCCTTTCGGCATACTCGGTTGATCTTGTCATACAGAGAGTTTGCTTTGTACGTAATCAGCTTTGTATCCGGCGGTGCATCCGGTATGAGCTCCAGCAGACGGGGTATCATGATGGGCACCTCACGGCGCGATGCGCTGGTCTTGTTTGTTTCCTTCTCAACCATGCCGTTCTTACCACGCACGACAGCACCTTCTACGCGGATAACATTATTCTCCAGGTCTATCTTGCCAACAGTAACCGCAAGGATCTCTGAACGCCGAAGAGAGTGAAGCGCGAGCAGCGCGCCGAGTTCACCTGACGTTCCGCGAATTGCATCCAGAAATACGCCGATCTGCTCGTAGTCGAGCCACGGCGTATCTTTTTTTACGGCTTGCGGCAGTACGATCTTCGGGGGAGTTATACCGGCGTCCACCATTGCGGCATGGGCAAAGCCCCAAGCGTTTTTCAAAGTCTTTGCGCTGACGCGCTCGGCCTCCCGGTTAATAACTGCCTGCCAGTCGACGGCGTTTATGTCGTCGTTAGCTATATCCTTGAACCGCGTGTTCATGATAGTTTCGTAACCGTGAAGCGTAGACGGAGAACGCAACTCGCGACGGTCAATGTATCTTTGCAGCACCGCCTTGACGGTGATCTTCGGTGCGGCTTTCTTAGCCTCAAGGAAACCGGCGCGGATCGCGGTGGCCTTGGCGATGCAGAGCGCCGCCGTCGCTTCGGTGACGCTCTGCCCCTCTTCGCGCAGCTGGATGTTCCAGCTGCCGGACTTGAGCTGCCGGGGCTTGGGAACCTTGATAACATCCTTCTTCTTGCGCTCCCGGAGCTGCTTAGTGCCGCACCACTTGCAGTAGATGGAGTCGTTATCGATGGAGCGGGAACAGCTTTTGCACTTCAAATCAAGCACCTCCTGCAAGTGTGGTAAAGCCACTATACACTTTCCTTCGTGCGTCTGTCAATTACAAAATAATAAAGTTATAAATATTCCGACAAGAATCGACAAAAAAGGATTGAATTATTTGCAGAATGGTATATATATATATATATATAGGTGACAAACAATGTCATAAACAAGCGGGGAAACATGAACGGAGAGAGGAGGAAAAAAGTGTACAGGCTTACTTGCCCGTGGAGCTGCATGCTATGCTGCTGCCGCGGTTACTGTCCGGCGTATATCCGGTTCATCCGCAAGAAGCACCTGGAGAATCTACCACAATGACAGGAGGAGAACACTATGCTTCGAGAGATCATTGAAGCAAAGCTGGATCAAGCCACAGAGGAACAGCTGCGATACATAGTGCTCCTGCTGGACAACATGATCCCGAACTGAACAAAGCAGAAAGGAAGCCACCCGATACCAATCATTCGGTATCGGGTGGTTTCTTTTCTACGATACGTTTAGCGAGCGGACGCAGCTCCTCTATGAGCATGTCCCAGAACTCGGGCGGGGTATTCGCCATGAACTCTATAATATCCTGTTCAAGCTCACTGCGATGGTCGCCAAGAAGTTGACCCATATATGCAGAAACGTCCTCTTTCCAAGAGCGACGCTTGAACATCTCACCCTCGCCGTGCCGCAACCACACCTCGTCAACGCCGAACTCACGACAAATTGATTTTATAATGGCATCGGACGGCGTACGCGTCCCTGCTTCCCACGTAGCGACAGTGTTTTGCTTTACACCGAGTCGGTCGCCAAAAGCAGATTGGGATAAATCAAGAGCTTTTCGGAGAGCTTTTATTCGTTCGTTCATTTAATGTCACCTCCTTTTACAGTGGCAATATACATCAAAAATATCACGATGTCAATAAAAATTTGAGAAAAGTATTGACAAACACTACAGAGCGATGTATTATTATCACGCAGTCGATAAAAAATATCGCACAGTCAATGAAAAGGAGACGAAGAACGATGATGACTTTTGAGGAAATGAAAGAATACTTACTGGCCGAGCTGAAAGAAGAGCGCGAGAAGATGCTCAAGAAGCAGGGGAGCAATTACTCCTACATCTTCATGCTCTGCAATGACATGGGGCTTATAGACCCGGCAAAGGAGATGTGAAACAATATCACTCGGCCAACCATTTAAAAAGTCCGTTGATAGCAAATTCTAATCTTTATCTTTCGGGTGACCTATCTTGTAACCAACGATCACGAACAGAGAAGCGGTCGTAAAAATAATGGTTACGATATCGGGCAACGCAGCGAGTATGAGAAACACGGCAACAAGTGCCAGCACAAATTTCCAATATTTGACCGGCACTCCGCGCTTTGCCTCCAGCTTGTCGCAAATGAATTGCATGTTGATGAGTAATGTGTAGCCGAGGATTACATAGCAAATGTCAACAAGTTTGTCCATGAGTAAACCAACCTTTCAAATACTGTGTGTATGTTCTGGTAGGGTAGGACAGTGAAAGCCGGAGGCGCTGTAACGTTCATCCGACTTCCACTGCACAGGCTCCCGGTCAGCCACAAGCGTTTCCGCCCCGGGGCAATCCTATCCTATCACAACATGCACACAGAACACAAGAAAAACAATAGCATACGCCAAAGGAGGAACAAACATGAACGAACATAAGGCAATAGTCGGCACAGTGTCATGGGCGGACACGGGCGAGACCATGACATTCACGGATGCGAACGAGTATCTGGAGTGCATCAAAGAGAACATAGAGTACATGGGGATAATCGGGTTCAAGTTCAGGACACTGACGAAAGACCCGGCGGTGCGCAAAGCAGTAGACGACATTCTCTACGGCGAAGCAGGAGAGGAGAACCCGCACACGATCGAGTACTACGAGGGAGGTGACAACGCATGAGCGAAGCAGAACAGGTCAAGGCACAGGAGCTAGCCGATCTTTGCAAGGCAATCCCGGCAGGGGACCAAGACTACATCAAGGGAATCATGGTCGGCCTCACCAAGGCCGCACAGAAATATGAGCAGAAGGAGGAGCAGAAGCAGTGAGTGACCTGAGAGTGACGGAGGCGCAGTTCCAGCGGATGGGACTGCGCGATCTGGAGAAATGCGCGGCGGAGGCGGAGCGCCTCATAACCAAGCGCACGGAAGAAATGTTCGAGCTGGCGGGACTCATAAGGCAGCTCGACAATGAAGCTTTCCATAGGATCAGCGCCGCGGTCAAGGCGGAGCTTGCGAGAGGAGGCGCAGACGGTGCCGAGAGTAACGTACATACCGACGAAGAAGAAAGAGCCGGAGCCGCCGGTAGTTGACCCTGTCAAGGGGATGTTCCTTGAGCGGCAGAACGCGCTGGATCTTTCTACAAAGCAGATGGCCGTACTCTGTGGTTACGGCGAGACGCGGTTTCGTGAGATGCTAAAGACCACGCCCACGTGGCAGTGGAAGGTCGAGACCGTTATGAAACTGGCCAAAGGGCTGGGCATACCGCCCGGCAAAATCTTCAAGGAGTATGAGGGGAGCGGGATATATGGATAACCCTTTATCATGGCTGACCGTGACGGCGGCAGTCGCGTACCTTATCGGCTGCCTGCTGCGGCAGGCAGTGTATGAAATTGAAGAGCGCCACGCGGCGAGTGAACGCGCGTGGAAGGAGGAAGGACTATGAGCGAGACTGAAAGAGACAATATTGAATACATCGACTTGACCCCAGAGCAGGTAGAGAGATTCCGCGAGTATATTCCGGAGATTGAAGACAAAGCGTTTCTGATGGTCAACCGACTCACCGGGTGGTATCTGGTGGCTTGGGAAGACGGCGATACAAGATATCAGTACGACCCGTCCCGCTTTACCCGCCGTCGCATGAATACAAAAACGGACAACACTTGGTCAGCATGGTATCGGTTATAGGAGGAGAACAGCAATGAGCACAGGGACAATATGCCTGCTGATCTCGGCGGGCATCATGATAATCGTGACGGTCTATCTTGACATCGTCGGCGAGCAGGTGGCGGAGATCAAGGAGATCGCGGAGGAACAGGGCTGGGCAGACCCGGCCAAGGTACAGGAGCTGGGCGAACGCCCGCGCAGCCGCGCCGCGCATCGCCGCCACAGACAGACGCCGGCACCAGCAGTGATGGACGCGCAGTATTTCACCATGCCGGACGGCGAGAAAGTGAGGCGCAGATGAACAAGCCCATTTACACCATGACGGACGCAGAGCTTCAGGCCGAGAACGACAGGCTGCGCCGCGAGAATGATCGGCTCTGCAAGGCGCTTGCCGACATGGCCGAGGAGAACGCGGAGCTGCGCGCCAAGTATGACGGCCTTGTAGCCGGCGTCAAGGCTCTCA
>CAKTPR010000049.1 GCA_934591725.1 uncultured Oscillospiraceae bacterium | reverse complement strand
TATTACTGCCTTTGTGTAGGTGGAGCCTACGTCGCAGCCGCCGAAATATTTCATTTTTCTTTCCTCCAGTTTATTTCCAGTGGTAGATCAGTACTCGTACTTGGGGAACTTGTCTATCTCGTAAGGCGCCTTGAGCATATCCTTGCGCTCCATGTTATCATAGTGCTTCTTGAGGAACGGCTCTACGACGTTGAAGAGAAGCTTGCCGTCGAGGTCAAAGAAGAACACGACGAACAGCGCAACATTTGCCAGAAGGGCAATGCCAATGAGCTTGCCGAAGAGCTTGCCGAGCTTGCAGCCGCCCTTGCACTTGCATTTTTTCATGTTTTCTTCCTCCTAATTACCATGTCATGGAGTCGTCAAAGTCAAGCAGAGACGGATCGAGCGGCTCTTCGTGCATGACGGTGCTCATGTAGTCGTTGATTATGCGGCGGATCTCCATTCTGGAGACGGTGCGGCTGTCGGGCAGAGCGTGCGGCATCCAGATCGCGGGAATGTTCCTGTCGCGGAACTCATCCTCGAACAAGCCGTGCAGACCCTGTGCGCCCTTGCACTGGAGCTGGTCGTACATCATGACCATGTCGCAGTTGAACTTCTCTTTGTACTCCCACAGCTCGAAGAAGTGCTTCATGCCGCCGACGGCCATACGGCGCATCGGAGCCCACATATGGTACTGAGCCATATCTTCGAGGCAGTGCTCGTAGGTATCGGTACGGATGGTCATATCGAACATCAGCGAGTCCATATTGATGATGACGTTCAGACCCCAGCAGTTATAAGCCCAGGTGCACCAGTTGGAGTAGTACAGCGGTGCGCAGGACCATGCGATAACTCTGTGGCGGGTGTTGGGGAAGGAGTCGATCTTCTTCTCGACGCACTTGTTGAGGATCTTGCGAACCTTCGCGTCGACCTGATGCCACACGGGCAGATCGCCGTACTGGCTCTGGTAGATACGGTAGAGCGCCTGAGCAACGCCGTTGACGGGGTAGTAGTTGGTATGAGCGGCAACGTCCCACTTCTCCCACTCGAACTCCTGCAGCTTGTTCTGGGACTCTATGCGCTCCTTGAGGACTTCCCAGTTGAAGGGAACGCCGGTCTGATCCTCAATGAACTTCCAGCACTCTTCGATCTCGTTCATGCAGTGCTTCTTGACCAGAGGATCATCGAAGAGCATGGGCATGGGCAGAGCGAAGAGGGGCTTGTCAAAGAACCAGTCCTGAAGCACGGAGGTAGCGACGGAAGCGTCGCAGGCCTCGTTGCAGGTGATGACCATAGGCGCATAGTCGGGAACGTCGTCAAGGACGAACAGACCGGACTCAGCCTGGCACATCGGGCACGGGTCGCCGGGCAGACCGATGGACTGAACAGCGTCGATGTAGTTAAGGACGGTGTGGGAATTGACGTGGCAGGTGACGAAGTAGGGGATCATTTCCAGAGGAACGTTCTGGAACTTATCAGACCAAGGGTAGAAGATACCGCCCCAGACGGTCTCGTTATGGGCAATGGTGTGATAGTATGCGTCGTTCTTCTTGCCGCCGTGCAGCTTGGTGTCTGCGACGAACATGCGCATGAACTGGACGATGGTCGCGTTGACCATGCCGCGGTAGTGCCATGCGGAGGCCTTCAGAGCCTCGCCGCGCATACCTTCCATGCCGCGGTCGAACCAGTGCAGAACGGGCAGATAGGTCTGGCCGACCCAGCGGTAGCGCCATACGCCCTTTGCAAAGTTCACAACGCCGCCGTACTTCATAACGTCCATGACCATGTGGATGTAGTTATACAGCCAGATGTTATAGAAGTAGTACATCGTGTCCTTTACGCCGCGCCACTCTCTGTGCTTGTAAAGGCCGGTCTTATCCTCGCGGATGTCTCCCAGACGGCGCTCACCGTGGGGCTTGCTGTACCAGAAGTCCTTCATCAGCTTTTTGTAATCAATGTTCTTCTTAGCCATCTTACTTGCCCTCCTGGATCTTCTTGATCTCAATGCTCTCGACAAAGGCTTGGAAGCGGGTACGCAGCTGGCCGGAGGCGGAATTTATGTATTCCTTCTCAATCGAGCACACCGGCAGACCGAAGTCACGCGGCAGCACGACCGTGTCTATGACGCGCTCATAGCTCCAGTATTCGCAGAACTTGTTGGAAGCGACGATGACGCCGTCGGCATGGTAGTCTCTGGCGAGGTCGGCAATGCGCTGCTTTCTTGCGCGCATGGTGTCCTGCGGCATGAAGCGCGGGCAGTTGGAGGTGTCGAGATAGTGGCGGGCGATAGCGTCAAGCGGCTCCTGACCTTCCTTGACGACGATGGGGATACGGCTCTCGACTGCGCCGTAGCAGTAACGGTCGGCAACGACTTCCGCACCGCAGCTCTCGATGAGCTTGGTGAAGTCGGGGTCATCGTTCTCGGAGCCGGCAAGCACGACCTTGCAGCGAAACGGCCAGCGGCCGTCGGGCTCGCGGGTCTTGAGCTCTTCGGCGGTCTCACGCAGGTAGGGGAGGATAAGATCCTTCGGGCAGACCTGGCTGACGAGCTGGATGACGTGAAATTCATAGCCGGTGATGGTGGGGTTATCAAGCTTGCGGTAGTCGCCGATCTCGTTTATCAGGCGGCAGACCTCATTGTGGCGCTCGATGGTCTTCATGATGGCCTCGTCGGAAACGTCGATGCCGAGGTTGTCATGCAGGGGCTGAAGAACATGGGCGCGCAGCTGCTCACGGAAGTGAACGTAGCCGTTCTCATTGTTCTTGAAGGGAACGTCGGAGAATTCGCAGAAGAAATTATCGTTGTTGATAATTCTCATATCCTTGACGGAGTCAAGGTGCTTCTGCTGAAGATGCTCCTGGAAGCGGCAGGTGCCGGTGCAGGTCTCGGTCGCCATCTGCGCATCGAGGAAGTTGAAGCCGCCCTCAAGAGCTCTCTCAAGAAGGCTTCTTGCATAGTGGCAGACACGCGCGGACATATAGTAGGTCGCAATGTCAGGGGAAGTGCAGCGCGGCGCTCTCAGTCTGACGGAGAAGCAGCCGGGCAGGTCGAGAAGAACTTCAGGCATGAAGTAGCAGGTATAGCCTATCGCGTACTCGCCGTTGGCCTTGGCCTTCTGGACAAGCTCGTTATTGGCTTCCTGAAGCAGATTCTCAAAGTAGATCAGATGCTTGAGATCTTTCACAGATAACCCTCCAAATTTTTGTTTCCATTTTTCAGGGCGTGCAAAAACACGCCCCCACTCACACGGCAATATTTTAACAAATCGTCAACAAACTGTCAATTGTTATTTAGGCAAAAGTGTCATAAAACACAACTTTTTTGCATACTAATGCTATACAATTTGCTGATTCATGTCTAAACATGTGAACCTTTTATTAACAATCGAACTTCAGAGACAAAATTTCTGAAGTTATGTAACCCTTTTCGGCGAGCGCGCGACCCTGTATCATCCGCTCCGTTCCGCCGCCGCGTCCGTTTATCGCGGCGTTGATGCGTCTGGTTTCGCGGCGCAGGTCGACTGTTTTGCTGCCGATGATATAGCGCCAGCCGTCCTTGTCACTGCCGGAGAACACCGCGGCGATGCCGCCGCATTTTTCCATCAGGAGATTTGTAAGCTCACGCTGGGCAATCTCATCAAGGATACCGTCAAAGACGCATATGTTTCCATCTGCCTCCGCGGCGCTCTCGGCCTTCACGCGCACAAGCTCCGCGCTCAGCGCCGATGCGCGCTCCTTGAGGCGCGCGTTCTCGTCAAGTATCCTGCCGACCGCCGCGGCGACCTCACCGCGCTTTGCGCTCAGCGCGCGCGATACCGCGGTCACGCCAGTCTGGACTGCGCGGTAATCCTCGACCGCGTCCATCCCGCACACGACGCTCACGCGCACCCCGCCGCGGTGGCGCTGGCAGTCGAGTATCTTTATAACGCCCACCTCACCGGTGCGCGAGACGTGCGGCGCGCAGCAGGCGCAGCAATCGACATCGCCGATCTCGACTATGCGCACGTTTTCCGTCAGCTCAAGCTTGCTGCGGTATTCAAGCTGCGCAAGCTCCTGCGCGTCCGGGAACCATACGCGCACCGGGAGGTCGGTGCGCACGGTCTCGTTAGCGCGCTGCTCGATATCCATGAGCTGCTCCCAGTCAAGCTCACCGCTGAAGTCAATGGTCATGCACTCGGCACCCATGTGAAAGCCGACATTATCATAGCCGTAGCTGCCGTGGATAAGCCCGGAGACGATGTGCTCGCCGGAATGGTTCTGCATCCGGCGCAGGCGCTGCTCTGCGTCAAGGCGGCAGGAAACAGTCAGCCCCGGCTCAAGCGGAGCGTCGGTATAGTGCAGTATCTCTCCGCTGCGCTCCTGCACGTCGGTGACGCGCACAGAGCCGATATACCCCGTGTCGGCAAGCTGCCCGCCGCCCTCCGGGAAGAAGGCCGTCCTGTCAAGGATAACCGCCCAGCCGTTCTTTTCCTTGCGGCGTTCGAGCACCTTGGCCTCAAAGGCGAAGGTATGGCTGTCGATATAATAAAGCTTCTCTGTCGTCATCTGTATTGCTCCTGTTAATATTGTGGTATGGATAAAGAATACCATCCACCGGCGGAGCAATCAAGGCTTTTGTGCAATAAAATACCCCTGCCGCCAACGTTCAATGCATTGGCGGCAGGGGGCGTAGCGTTTATTCAGCTTTCAAGCACCGCGCGCTTGACCGCCGCGACGGAGGACGGGGAGACAGACAGCTCGTCAATGCCGGCGGACATATAGAAATCCGTCAGTGCGGTGTTCGCCGCGGACTCTCCGCATATACCGACCCATATACCGGCGTCGTGTGCATTCTTCGCGGTCAACTCGATGAGACGCAGGATCGCGGGATCGGCGGAGTCGAACAGGTCGCTGACGCGCGCGTTCATGCGGTCGACGGCCATGGTGTACTGCGTGAGGTCGTTCGTGCCGAGGGAGAAGAAGTCGACCTCCTTTGCCAGCACGTCGCTCATGACCGCGGCGGCGGGAGTCTCGACCATTATGCCGAACTGGATGCTGTCGCTGTAAGCGATCCCCTCGGCGTCAAGCTCCGCCTTGAGCCCGGCGATGATCTCCTTTATCTGCCGCACCTGTTCGAGGCGGCTTATCATCGGGAACATCACGTTCAGGTTCCCGTATACCGAGGCGCGCAGCAGTGCGCGCAGCTGGGCGCGGAAGATGTGCGGCTCATTCAGGCATATCCTGATCGCGCGGTAGCCCATGGCGGGGTTATCCTCGTTATCGATGCCGAAGTACGGAGCCTGCTTGTCGCTGCCGAGGTCGAGCGTCCTGATGACGACGGGGCGCGGCGCGAGCCGGGAGAGCACTTCCTTATAAATATTGAATTGCGTCTCCTCGTCGGGGAAGTCCTCGCTGTTGAGATATATGAACTCGCTGCGGAACAGGCCGACGCCGTCCGCACCGCTGGATATGACCGCGTCGATATCGTCAAGAGAGCCGATGTTCGCCGCGACAAGCACCTCATGTCCGGACTTCGTCACGGCCCTGCGATCCTTGTATTGCGCAAGCTCCGCCTGCTGCGCCCTGAAGCTTGCGGCGCGGGCGTTGAAATCGGCAATGGCCGCAGCGTCCGGATCGGGGAGCACCTCACCTGTGGAGCCGTCAATGGCGATCATACACTTCTCAGGGATCGCGTCAAAATCACTGCCCATGCCGACGATGCAGGGGATGCCCAGCGTCTTTGCCAGAATGACGGAGTGCGAGGTGACGGAGCCGTACTTCGTCACAAAGCCGAGCACCTTCGTCTTATCCAGACGCACGGTCTGGCTCGGCAGCAGATCCTCCGCGGCGACGATCACAGGGTGCTCAAAATGCTCCCCGCCCTCGCTGATGCCCTTGAGGATGCGGATGAGCCTGCCCGCAACGTCGCGCACGTCGGCGGCGCGCGCCTGCATATATTCGTCCCCCTCCATCGCGAGGAACATCCCGGCGAGCATGTCCGCCGTCTGCTGCACGGCAAACTCCGCGCAGTGACCGGCGCCGATGCCGTCCTCTATGCCGTCGCAGAAATCGGGGTCGTCGAGCATCATGCGGTGGATATCGAACACCTGCGCGGTCGCCTCGTCCGTTTCCATCGCCATGTCGTAGAGCGCGTCAAGCTCGGCAAGCGCGGTCTCCGCGGCGCTCTGGTATCTTTCGCGCTCTCCGTCCGGCTCATAGCAGGCGGTGCTGTCAACGGACAGGTCGGGCGCACTGAGACGGAAAAGCTCTGCGACTGCTGCGCCCGCAGAAGCGGCTATTCCCTTAAGCATAACATTTACCTCCTTTGGCATATGTGGGTGTCGTTTACCTTATACAGATATTATAGCAAAGTCAATGACCGCATATCCATATCAAAGCCGACAATTGTGAAAAATTGACAAATTCGGTCAAGCGCCTGCACTGGACAAAAGCGGACGCCCCATATTATAATAGTTATATGAAAGCTGATGAACTGATAATTTACGCCGATATGGACGGCACGGCTCTCTCCGAATGGAGCCGCGGGCCTATCGTGCCGGAAGAGAACCTCCGCGCGCTGGAAAGCTTTGTCGCGCAGGGAGGTCTGTTCTCGATCGCCAGCGGGCGGCAGTACCCGGAGATCATGAACTTCTTCCCCGATGGGCTTATCTGCGCGCCGGTCGTCTGCGGCAACGGAGCGATAGTGTATTCCCCGCGCGATAAGAAGGTCGTGCGGGAAATTCTGCTGCCAAAAGAGTTTCGCCGCGAGGTACTTGAACTGTGCGAAAGGCGCACTGAGCTGGTGCTTGCCGCTGCTGATGAGTTCGGCATCTATCAGGTGCGTACCGGGGACGGGCATCCCGCACCTGACGGGCTTTTAAGAAAGTATATAACGCAGGAGGATTTCCTCACCGGCCCCTATGTGAAGGCCTGCTATATCCTGCCAGACCCCGCGCTCATGCAGGGCGTGGAGGAGGCAACCGCGCTCTTTGCGTCCTATGGCCTCGTGACCGCCGCGCAGTCGAGCAGCATTTATCTTGAGGTCATCCGCCGGGACGTCAGCAAGGCGGCGGGCATAGCCTATGCGCGCGAGTATATCGGGGCAGGGGAGCGGAAGCTTGCCTGCATCGGGGATTATTTCAACGACTATGAAATGCTGAAGAGCGCAGATATTGCCGCCTGTCCGTCGAACGCTGCGCAGGGGATAAAGGATATCTGCGATATCGTGACGTGCAGCAACGACGAGGGAGCCATTGCCGGGCTTATAAGTGCGCTGTGCGGAGAATGAAATGATTAACAGGTGCGCGCCGCATTTTCGCGGCGCGCACAATTTTAATCCTTTTCGTCGTCCATCAGATCGTAATTGATCCCATCCTCCGGCAGCTCTTCATCATCTGCTGCGGGCCTAGGTGCGCGCTTGGCGGCCTTATCCGCCTTTTTGTGCGCCTTCGCGGCCTTGCGGTCATAGAGGTATTCCGGCACTGCCGCGTCAAAGCGCAGCGAGAGCAGCTGCGCGAGCTCCTTTGCCATGCGCTCCGCCGCGTAGCCCTTGCCGCCGCATATCACGGGGATCGCCGCAAGCTCCGCTCCGCCGCTGTCCAGAAGGACGATCACGCGGCTGACAGTGCCGTGTACCGTTACCTCGCGGCTGGAAACGGAGACGACGCCCTCAAGCGGGACCTCCGCGCTCTGCATCCCGCACAGGCGGAGCGTACCGCTGTCGGGGACATATTCGACCTTTGAGGAGAACACGATATATACATATACCGCAAACAGCGCCGCCGCAGCCAGGAACGCCAGCAGCGCGCCGACAGAGAAGCGCAGCGCCATCCATGCGATGCCCGCAGCGGCGATAACGACGGCGCATATTATGCAGCTCACCTTTGCCCCGCGGCTGACAAGTCTCAAAGTTTTCATAAAAACCTCCCCGGAGATGAATATTTCCGCTCTTGTTATCATCTATGTTACCATAAAACTCAGGATGGTCAATCCGAGATTTTGTTAAATATTAACACAATGTGTCAAAAACTTGATAGGCTAAAAAAACTCTGATATTATGCAGTAAAGGGACGCACAGTTGTGCATCATGCAAAGAAAATCAGGAAAGGAGGTTCATGTTTTTATGGATTATCTTCGTATAGACGACCGCCTTATCCACGGGCAGATAGTCACCGCGTGGTGCGGTCACCTTAAGATCAATGAGATCATCGCCATTGACGACACCCTCGCCGCGAACAAGACCCTGCAGTCGATAATGCTCATGGGCATACCTAAGCAGTATAAGTCCCATGTCGTGACCATGGCCGAGGCGAAGGAGATATTCGCCCAGCCCTCCGACGGCAACCGCCTGTTCGTCACGCGCCTGCCGCAGGATCTGAGCAATCTGCGCGAGGAGCTTAAAAAGTGCGAGCTGGTCGTTATCGGCAACGCCGCAAAGAGGGCGGACACCCGCTTCAACCTCACCAAGGGCGGCGGCAGCGTTTTCTTCGCAAGCGAGGCGGACATCAGGCTGTTTGACGAGATCGCCGCTGACGGCGTGAAGCTCGTGTATCAGACAGTCCCGAAGTCCCCGTCGAAGGAGTGGCCGGATATCCGCAAGGGTATCAATCTCTGAAGCTGTATTTAAGGGCACTGCCCTGAAAATAAAAGTTTATAGGAGGAAAAGTCTATGAGCACCTTGCAAGTGATCCTTATCGCCCTGTTCATATACCTGGGCGCTATCGGATCAATCGTCGGCAATACCATCGGCTGGTACTGCCTCGGCCGTCCTCTCGTGGCGTCCTTCGTCGTCGGCATCATTATGGGAGATGTGCAGACGGCTATGCTGGTCGGCGTTCCCCTGCAGATCGCTTACCTTGCGAACGTCACTCCCGGCGGCGCAGTCGCATGGGATCTGTCTTACGCGACCTATGTCGGCACCGCAATGGCGATCGCTCTTAAGGGCACCGTCGGCGCGGGTGACGCGGCGGCTCTCATCGGTCTGGCCTTCACCGGCGCCGGTATCGGCGGCGTTGTCGGCGGCACGATGTGGAACGTCCACTATGCACTCGATGTATTCATCAACCGCTGGGCAAACAAGATCGCCGAATCCGGTGACGCCAAGAAGATGTGGATGCCCAACATGATCGGCGGCTGCGGTATCGGCTTCCTGTGCCGCTTCATCCCGGCAGTCATCGTTCTCTCCGCCATTAACCTCGGCACCAACGCAGGCATCGCTATCCCCGGCTGGTTCACCACCGGCATCTCCGCCTTCGGCAGCATGATGGCTGCCCTCGGTATGGGCATCATTCTCTCCTTCCTTGTCAAGAAGGGCGTACACTGGGCCATCTTCCTCGGCGGCTTCGTGCTCGTCACCTACTTCGGCATGAGCACAATGGCAGTCGCAGTCATCGCTGCGATCGTCGCTGTCATCTACTACTATGTCATCAGCAAGAGAGAGGAGGTAGCTTAATATGAAGACCGTCAGCAAGAAAACTCTTAAGAAATCCTTCCTCAACTGGTTTTTCTGGAATGGCTGCTCTCAGCAGGCTGAGACCATGCTCGGCATGGCGTTCGGTCAGTCCATGGCTCCCGTAATAGACGAGCTGTACGAAACCAAGGAAGATAAGGCTGCCGCTCTGCAGCGCCACATCACCCTGTTCAATACCGAGTCTCAGGTCGGCTCCATCTGCAACGGCATCGCGATCGGCATGGAGGAGCAGCTGGCTAACGGCAACGGCTCCGCTGAGTCCATTCAGGAAGCCAAGGTCGCCCTTATAGGCCCCACCTCCGCGATCGGCGACTCTCTCTGGGTCGCGACCATTATCCCCCTGCTGCTCACCATCTGCCTGTCCATCGCCAGCGCCATCCCCGGCTCTGCATGGGTCGGCGCTCTGCTGTACATGATCATCTACCCGCTCGGCACCTACCTGCTCAGCTGGAAGCTCTTCAATCTCGGCTACAAGGCCGGTCTTGACGGCGTTCAGCGCTTCATGGCTTCGGGCGAGCTTGACCGCATCATGCAGGCGATCACCGTTCTCGGCCTGATCGTTGTCGGCGCTCTGACTGCAAGCTTCGTCACCTGCAATCTCAACATCGACATCAAGACCGCAGCACAGGTGTTCGATTCCGCTTCCGGTACATATGTTGAGGGCGTTATCTCCGTATTCAATCTGGATAACCTGCTCAACAGTGTGTTCCCGCACATCGTTCCTTTGGCTCTGACCCTCGGCGTGTATAATCTCTACACCAAGAAGAACTGGACTCCTCTGGCCATCATGGGCCTGATCCTCGTTCTTGCCGCGGTGCTCACCGCTATCGGATACATCCCCGCAGTCGGCGCCTTCGCCTGATATAACGGACGGAGACTGACATAATAAAGCCAACGCAAACGGCCGGCAGAACAAATCTGCCGGCCGACGGTAAAACCAAAGGAGAAGAAAAATGGCACAACTCGAGTACATCAAAAGAATAACCGAAGTTATTGAGAAGATTGACAAGGAGCAGTCTGCGAACATCGCAGCCGCGGCTGACCTCTGCGCCGAGACTATCAATTCCGGCAAGCTCGTGCATCTGTTCGGCAGCGGCCACAGCGTCCTGCCCGTGCAGGATGTGTTCCCGCGCTACGGCGGCGTTGTCGGCTGGCATCCGGTCATGGATCCCAGACTTATGTGGAATAACGTTATCGGCCCCGGCGGCGCGCGTGAGCTGCTGTGGATCGAGCGTCAGGAAGGCTACATCCAGAACTTCCTTCAGAGCTACAACTTCCAGGAAGGCGAAGTCATGATCGTCTTCTCCCACGGCGGCCTGAACGCGGCTCCCATCGAGGCGGCGCTCTACGCCAAGGAGAGAGGCCTGAAGGTCATCGCCATCACCAGCGGCGAGAACTACGAGAAGGCCACCGCCACCCATTCCTCCGGCAAGAAGCTCGGCGACTGCGCCGATATAATGATCAGCAACTGCTGCCCGCTTGAGGACGCTCTTGTCGCCATACCCGGCTATTACCAGAAGGTCGGCGCTTCCTCCACCGTTGCTGTCATCACCATTGCCCAGTCCATCGCTTCCGAGACCGCGCTGCGTCTTGAGAAGATGGGCCACAAGATGAACATCTTCGTTTCCCCGAACGTCACCGAGATCCCCAAGGACTATATGCAGGTCGTATACAAGGATTATCGCGACACCGTTTTCAGCAACTCCAACATGTAAGCTCCGGAATGTAACTCCGGAATATATGGATCTTTGGTTTCCGCGCGGCGGCATCGCCCGCCGTGCGGAGACCGGGGTAAAACGCGTCTCCCGGCAAGGCCGCCGTACAAGGGGCTTTTGTGGGAGACTTTACGTATAAGGAGGAACCTATGTCCAAGGTAGTCGTCATGGGTCACGGCGGTTACGCCACTGCCATGAAAAGAAATCTCGCCATGCTGGTCGGCGAGATGGAGGATTTTTATTACATTGATTTCAACGAGGAGGATTCTCTGGATATTCTTCAGGGTAAGCTCGATGAGCTCCTCGCGGGGATAGAGGACGAGGTGCTTTTCGTGTGCGACCTTGCGGGCGGCTCGCCCTTCCGCACAGCGGCGTTGTGCGTGTCGGAGCATCCGGGCTGGGCGGTCGTCGCGGGGGTCAACACCTCGGCGCTCTCAGAGCTTTCCTTCAATACGGAGCTCACGCCCGCGGAGCTTGCAAAGCTTGCCATAGACGTCACGAAGGACACCGTCATGGTGTTCCCGCCGGAGGAGTAAGCCATGGGCGCGGCGCGCGTCATTCTGGCGCTTTCTCTGCCGGGCGGCTATGCGCTGCCGATAGGCATGTGCGTGCTGCTGATGATCCTTGTGTTCATCGCGCTCTATCTGCTGTCGCTTGCGCGGGCGCAGTCGGAGCGGGAGCTTCGCGCGCTGCTCCAGCGCGACCCGCGGCTGTATATCGAGCGGCTTGAGAATAACCGCCGGCTGAAGCTTGTGTTCCGCCCGGCGGTGCTGCTGCTCTATAAGCTCGAAGGCTACATGAGCCTTAACGACGACGGGAAATGCCGGGAGCTTATCGCAAAGCTTGACGGCATGAAGCTCCAGCCGCGCGACAGGCTCCAGTTCTATCAGACGAAGCTTTCTTTCTATGCCTACGCCGGTGACGGCGGGCAGGCGAAGGCCACGCTCACACAGCTTGAGGACTTCCTGCATAAGTCCGGCGCGGACGAGGTCGACCAGTATAAGAAGCTGCTGCGTCAGGCGCGGCAGATCGTCGCCGTCTATGTCGATAAAGACATCTCCATGCTCCCGAAGCTCCAGCGTCAGGCCGCCGCGACGAAGGACGGAGCCGACCGGGGGCTGCTGCAATTTCGCATCGCGAAGCTCTCGCACTATGCCGGGGACGAGGATCAGGCCGAGGTCTATCTGAACCGCGCAGCTAAAAACTTGAAAAATACGGCATATTCGGTTATAATAAATTCCGCTCTTGAGGATCATTCAGTATTGGAGCGGTACTAGATAAGGAGAAGAAATGGTTTCTTTTGACTATCTGATCAATGACGCGATGGGGCTCCACGCAAGGCCGGTCGGGCTTGTGGTCAAGGCCGTCAAGCCTTATAAGGAGTCCGAGATCACCATAGAGCATGATGGACAGACTGCCGATGCGAAGCGTATGTTTGCAGTCATGGCATTGCAGGTCAAACAGGGTGAGAAAATAACCGTCACCGTCAAGGGCGGCGCGGAGCAGGAGATCGCCGACGCTATCCTTGATATCTTCAAAACGGAGAAGCTCTGAGCCCTGAGAAGGGAGCCTTGGCGCATGGCCAATATTCTGATCAAAATGGCGGAGATCAGGGATCTGACTCCGTCGGAGCGGCATGTTGTTGAATACATCCTTGACCATTACAAGGAAGTATGCAGCATGGGCATTGTCGAGCTTGGAGAAAAGACCTTCACCTCGACGACGACCGTGAAGCGTTTCTGCCGGAAGCTCGGCGTCGACAGCTATACGGATTTCCGTATGCTGCTGTCCGCCGCGCAGGATAACTACGCCCACCGAAGCAACATGAACGAGGCGCAGGCACCCGTCAGCCGGTACGATTCCGTGACGGAGATACTCGAAAAGGTCTCCCAGCAGAATGTGCAGTCCATCCTCAAGACGCGTGAGATCATCGACGCGGAGGAGTTCAGTGCGGTCGTGGGCAAGATGGCAGCGGCAAAGCGCATCGACTTTTACGGGGTCGGCCCGTCAAATGTCGTCGCGCGGGATGCCCAGCTCAAGTGCGTCCGCCTGAAGATACAGTCCAACGCTCCTGGTGACAGAGTCTCCATGATCATGAATGCTCAGGCCAACACCGAAGGCTGCCTTGCCTTCCTGATCTCCTACACCGGGGAGACGGAGGACATCATCGAGGTCGCGCAGACGCTGCGCCGCCTGCATGTGACGACCGTTGCGCTCACCTCGTCGACCAGCAACTCCCTCGCCAGCCAGTGCGACTATAAGCTGCGCGTGGATTCGAGCGAGAGCTGGGACAGGCTCGGCGGCATGTCGAGCAGGATATCCACCCTAAGCATCATCGACGCGCTTTTCACCGCGCTGCTCAATACAAATTACGATCAGTACGTGCGCAACATGGCCGACACCTGCGTGGGCAACCGTGTCCGCGGGGAATAGGAATAATTGAACATAATAAACTCCGAAGGAGCCGCGGTATTCATCGCGACTCCTTCGGAGTTTTCGAGTATATCGTGTGAGCTGAGGTCTATCACATGAGGCTGTGGTAAAGGCCGATGATCTCTTCAACGCTGGTGTCGCGCGGGTTGCCGGGACGGCATGCGTCGGCGTAAGCGCTCTCGGCGAGAAACTGCACGTCCTCCTCCTTGACGATGCCCTTGAGGTCAGCGGGGATGCCGACGTCGGCGGAGAGCTTCTTGACCGCGTCGATAGCGGCCTGACGGTACTGTTCCTGAGTCATCGCGTCAACGCCCTCAACGCCCATTGCCTTTGCAAGAGCCTTGTACTTCTCGCCGGAGTATTCCTTGTTGTACTCAAGGCCGGTCGGCAGGATGATCGCGCAGGCGACGCCGTGCGGGGTGTCATACAGCGCGGACAGGCCGTGCGCCATGCTGTGGACTATGCCGAGGCCGACATTGGAGAAGCCCATACCGGCGATATACTGGCCGAGTGCCATGCCCTTGCGCCCATCGGGATCGTTGTTGACTGCGTCGCGCAGGTTGGAGGAGATAAGGCGGATCGCTTCGAGGTGGAACATATCGCTCATTTCCCATGCACCCTTGGTGATGAGTCCCTCAATGGCGTGGGTCAGCGCGTCCATACCGGTGGCGGCGGTGAGCGGCGCGGGCATGGTGGACATCATATCGGGGTCGACGACAGCAATCTCTGGGATGTCGTTAGTGTCAACGCAGACGAACTTGCGCTTCTTCTCAACATCGGTGATAACGTAGTTGATGGTGACTTCAGCCGCGGTGCCGGCGGTCGTCGGGACGGCGATGGTGAAAACGGCGTGCTTCTTGGTGGGGGCGACGCCCTCGAGGGAGCGGACGTCCGCAAACTCGGGGTTATTTATAATGACGCCGACAGCCTTTGCAGTGTCCATGATGGAGCCGCCGCCGACGGCGACGATGCAGTCAGCACCGGCGTCCTTGAAAGCCTGAACGCCGTTCTGGACGTTTTCGATGGTGGGGTTTGCCTTTATATCGGTGAAGAGAGCGTAATCAATACCGGCGGCCTTCATCGGGTCGAGGATCTTGTTGATCTCGCCGCTCTTGACAACGTGCTTGCCGGAGCAGACAAGAGCCTTCTTGAAGCCGCGGGCGGAGAGCTCGGGCCCGATCTCCTTGACAGCGCCGGAGCCGTGGTAGGAAACAGTGTTGAGAACTATACGATTGACCATTGTGAAACCTTCCTTTCGATTTACCACAATATAGTGTTGACTTCATTGAACGGTCTTATACAGACAGACGCGAGTACCGCATCGAAAGCTTGTCTATCTTTTAACCATGTTTATGATAGCACTTTTTTCCATAGAAATTCAAGAGCAAAGTGCATTTTCGGAGATTTGGTTAATCGGTACCCATAACTGCGCCGCAATGGGTCGCGGCTTTTGTATATATTGACAACTAATTAACAAAACGTTCATTATCTTAACAACAGCGGTTTACCAAGAACGTTCAACTGTGCGCTGCTCATGGACAGAACAAATCGCCGCGGTACCTGCATAGGCACCGCGGCGATAGACTATTAAGTTTATAAAAACTTATGCGTTATGCGGCCTTAGCTTTTTTCTTGCTGATGAAGTGTACGGCAAGGCCGATGACCAGACCGAGGGCGGCGGGGCAGACCCAGCCGAGACCGAGGTGCGCAAGCGGGAGATTTGCGCGCACAAAGTCGAGCACACCATTGAGGTGCAGGGCGCTGATGACATTGCCCGGCAGGCTTGCGCAGAGGTCATAGAGCGCGGCGAAGAAGGTAAAGCCAATGACCCAGCGGTAGACGTGCCTGTCATGCTCGAAGAACTTCCCGCAGAGGGAGAGGACAATGAGCACGATGGCCAGCGGATAGAGGAACATCAGGACCGGCAGGGAATAGCTGATGATGTTGCTCAGGCCGAAGTTTGCAAAACCGAAGGCGACAACGCTGAAGATGATCGCCCATGCGCGGTAGCTCAGCCCCTTGAACATCCCGGCAAAGGTCTCGGCACAGCTCGTGATAAGGCCGACGGAGGTCTTGAGGCAGGCGAGGGTGACGGTCGCAGCGAGGACGATAAGCCCCGGCGCGCCGAGATAGTGCTTTGCGATCTGCGCGAGGGCAACACCGCCGTTTTCCGCGCTTGCCATAACGCCGCGGCTGTGTACGCCGATGAGCGTCACAAAGAAGTAGATGACTGCCATCAGCAGGCAGCTGAAGATACCGGCGCGCACGGTGTTGGAAGCGACAGCATCGCCGTCCTCCACGCCGAGGCCGCGTATAACGTTCACGACCACGATGCCGAAGGCAAGGCTCGCAAGCGCATCGAGCGTGTTGTAGCCCTCAATGAAGCCTTCGAAAAATGGCACGGTCGCATAGTCGCCCGCGGGCTCGACCTCGGCGATGGCAGCGCCAGGGTTCACGAGCGTGACGACAACGAGGATGCCGAGGAAGAGCAGGAATGCGGGGTTGAGTATCTTGCCGACCCAGACCATTATCTTGCCGGGGTAGAGCGAGAACAGCAGCGCCGCGACGAAGAAGGCCAGCGAGAACAGCAGCAGGTACAGCGAGAGCTTATCCGAGCCCTGCGGGATGATCTGCTCGATACCGACAGTGAAAGAGGTCGTTGCGCAGCGGGGGATCGCGAAGAACGGCCCTATCGTCAGGTACAGCGCGCAGGTGAAGAAATAACCGTATGGGCGGCCGATGTGGCTGCTCAGCTCAAACAGACCGCTGCTGCGGCTGATGCCGAGCGCTGCGACGCCGAGCAGCGGCAGGCCGACGCCGGTGATGATGAAGCCGATGAGCGCGGGCCACATATTGCGCCCGGCCATCTGACCCATATAGACAGGGAAGATCAGGTTCCCCGCGCCGAAAAACATGCCGAAGAGCATGCTGGCGATGTAGACATATTCGCTCCTGCTGAGACTTTTTTTCATGGAATAACAGTTCCTCTCCTAAATCTCTCTATCCGTGCGGCTGCCGAGCGCAGCCGGAAATTGACATATATGATAACATCCCGGCGCGCAAAAGGCAACATAAATTATTT
>CAKTPR010000048.1 GCA_934591725.1 uncultured Oscillospiraceae bacterium | reverse complement strand
TGACAACAGGAGCGCCGGGTTCCGGGACGTCAAGGAGGATATCGGCGTCGTGCTCGACGAGGCATATTTCCCGGAGGTCATGAGCGCGCGGAACGTCGGCAAGGTCATGGCGTTGACCTATAAGAACTGGGACGCGGCGGCGTTCGAGGGCTATCTTAAAAAGTTCTCGCTCGCACCGGATAAGATATTCAAGGACTACTCGCGCGGGATGCGCATGAAGCTTGCGATCGCCGCGGCGCTATCGCACGGGGCAAAGCTCCTGATACTCGACGAGGCGACGAGCGGGCTTGACCCGATGGCACGCGATGAGCTGCTCGATATATTCAACGACTTCACGCGGGACGAGAACTGCTCGATACTGCTCTCGTCGCACATCGTGAGCGATCTGGAAAAGATATGCGATTACATAGCGTTCCTGCACAAAGGCAGGCTCGTGCTGTGCGAGGAGAAGGACAGGCTGCTTGAGGAGTACACGCTGATACGGCTCCCGGAGGAGCGGCTCAGGGAGCTGCCGGAGGAGAGCGTCATAAGCCGCAGGGCGAGCGGCTACGGCACGGAGGCGCTGGTGCTGCGCGGCGGCATACCTGCGGCGATACCGACCGAGCACACAAGCCTTGAGGACATCATTCTGTTTCTGGCGAAGGGGGACGAGAGAAAATGAAGGGTCTGCTGCTAAAGGACTGGTACACGCTCATAAAGCAGATGAAGATAATGCTGGTGCTGATGCTGGCATTTGCCTGCGTTCCGGGCTATTCGATGGCTGCGTTCGCGGTGGTCTATGCGGCGATGCTGCCGGTGACGGCGCTTGCGTATGACGAGCGGAGCAAATGGGATGAGCTTGCGGCGATGCTGCCGTACGCGATTAAAGAGATAGTCGGCGGCAAGTACGTGCTCGGCGTGACCGCCGTCGCGGCTGCGGGCGCTGTCGCCGCTGTGGCGCAGCTTATCCTGAACCGCTTCGGATGGACGCAGTTTGACGCGGAGGCGGCATTCGCGCTGCTGTTCACGGCCTGCCTTGCGCTCATCATGCTGGCGATAAACCTGCCGGTGATGTTCAGGCTGGGCGTCGAGAAAGGCCGTGTGCTCTTCACGATACTCATATGCGCGAGCGCGGCGGCGGGGGTCATACTCTCCGACAAGCTCTCGGCGCTCATTGACGGAATTGGCAGTCCCGTGACCGCGGCGCTGGTGCTGCTGGCGATAGCCGCGGCGTCGCAGGTCGTTTCGTTTGAGGCATCAGTGCGGTTCTATGAAATGAAGAGAAAATAAAAATGTGCCCCATGGCTGCTTGCAGCAATCATGGGGCATTGTGCTTTAGTTATACTCTGACAGCGGACAGGCGGCGCGGGGAGATTCAAGGAACTGCTCAAGAATGGGGTTCACGCTGTCACGCCGCCACGCGGCGATGATCTCCTCATACTCGCCCTCGCCGACCATCGGGACAAAGCTGAGGTTATCCGCGTTATAGAGCTTATCGGTAAAGTAGCCGGGCAGGATGGAGATGCCCTCCTCGGCGGCGACCATGATGAGAACGCTCTCGGCGTCACTCGAACGGCAGAGGATGTTCGGCTTATACCCGGCTGGTTCTGCATGCTCGGCTGCTATATGCTGATGATGTATTACACGTCCGTCACGGGCTGGATGATAAGCTACTTCGGAAAGTTCCTGACCGGCGTTTTCCATGCGGGCATGGGGACGGAAGAGGTCGGCGGTGTGTTCGGTACGCTGCTCGCATCTCCGGGTGAGATGGCGATATGGACGGAGCTTGTGGTCATACTCGGCTTTGCCGTGTGCAGCTTCGGCCTGCAAAAGGGGCTGGAGCGGATATCCAAGTACATGATGCTGGCGCTGCTCGCGCTCATCATCGTGCTCGCGGTACACAGCCTGACGCTGCCCGGCGCGGGCGAGGGCATGAGGTTCTACCTGCTGCCGTCGATAGAGAGCATCAGGGAGAACGGCTTTGGGAAAATGATAACAGACGCGATGAATCAGGCCTTCTTCACGCTGAGCCTCGGCATTGCGGCGATGGAGATCTTCGGCAGCTATATGAGCGATAAGCACACCCTCGGCGGCGAGGCCGTGCTCGACAGCGAGGACTTCATCGTCAGCAACCTCCTGCTGCCCTGCGGATCGCTGGTGTATCTGCTGTTCTGCGTGAGCAAATGGGGCTGGGGCTTTGACAAGTACATCGCCGAGGTCAACAAGGGCGAGGGGCTGAAGCTCTCCCCGAAGCTCAAGCCGTACTTCTGCTATGTGCTCCCGGTGCTGATACTTATAATACTGATACAGGGACTTATATGACATTGCGCGCACTGCCGATGCAGTGCGCGTTTGGTGTTGAAGGAAAACACGGGATACACGCAAAACTCTGTGTGATCGTTCAAAGTTTGGTTCTGGCTTTCCGGTGAGCCATATGGTAGAATAAGCCAGACAAAAACAGCGGAGGGGACGATATGCTAAAACCGTCACCCTGCACTCAAACAGGCTTACGAAATGGGAAGGAGCATATGACATGGCTATTCTGATCGCGTTTTACTCCCGCGCGGGAGAGAATTATTTTGGCGGAGCGTACCGCCGCGTTTCCGTTGGAAACACGGAAAAGGCGGCTGAAATGCTCGCGGAGCTTACCGGCGGCGGGCTTTTTAAAATCGAACAGGCGCAGCAGTATTCCGAAGACTATAAGACCTGCGTTGCTGAGGCGAGGAGCGACCTGCAAAAGAAAGCCCGCCCGGAGGTGCTGAATCTGCCCGACGACCTGGACGCCTACGATGAGATATATCTCGGCTACCCCAACTATTGCGGCACGATGCCGATGGCGGTATATACCTTCCTTGAGCACTACGACTTCACCGGCAAGACCATTCACCCGTTCTGCACCCACGAGGGCAGCGGGCTTGCGGGCACGGTGAGGGACGTTCAGAAGGCAGCGCCGGGCGCGGTGGTCACAAAGGGGATGGCGATCCACGGCAGCGACGTGAACGGCGCAAAGGCAGCAATCGAGAAGTGGGTCGGGGAGGTGCGGTAAATAACAGCCCCCAATGCCTGTTTTCGGCATTGGGGGCTGTTGGAATATCTGGCCGGGGTCTTACAGGATTTTTTTGATAAGCTTGCAGTAGGCGTTTCCGTATAGCTCCACCAGACGGAGAAGCTCGGCGCTTTCCTGTTCGCTCATCTCAAGCATTACCGCTTCTTCCTGCCGCAGCAGAGGGACGATCACCTCATCGCAGAGCTGGTGTCCCTTTTCCGTCAGGGTGATGCCCTTATTCTTGCGGTTTTCCGGCAGCTCGCGGAGCTCGACTATGCCGTCCTCAAGAAAGGACTTGACGACCAAATTGATGGACTGCTTCGGATAGTGCGTGTCCCCGCTTATCTGCTTCTGTGTGCAGCCGTCGCCCAAGGCGTAAATTTCATCCAGCACCATAAGGCTTAGATAGGTAAGCCCTTTGGATTTGGCGTAGGCCTCGTATGCGTTATCCATGTTCTGAAACTGCTCGATCAGCTTATCCTGAATAGAATCCATATCGGCCTCCTCACGCGTAATGGTACTTGCCTTTGAAATGGCGGAAATAGTATACAGACAGCAGGATGCTCAGCACCTCGGCGGCCGGCATGGAGAGCCACACGCCGTCGACGCCGAGCAGCTCCGGCAGGATCAGCAGCGGGAGCATGAGGAAGATAAGCGTTCTGAACAGGGAGAGGATAGCGGAGGTCTTGCCGTCGTTCAGCGCGGTGAAGAAACCGGAGGCAAAGAGATTGAAGCCCATCATCAGGAATGCCGCGGCGAAGATGAATATACCGCGCACGGACATTTCCATCACGGCAGCGGAGCCGTCGGCGAAGAGACGGGCGATGGGCTTTGCCAGCGGGAAGGCAAGAATGAAAGTGATAACAGACATGACGGCAATGGTCTTCAGCGCGACGCGGTAGAGCTTGCGGAGCTCATCGTAATTTGCCGCGCCGTAATGATAGCTGACGACGGGGGAGATGCCATAGATGTAACCGCCGTAGCTTGCCGAAAGAATGGTCTGCGCGGAGAGAATGACGGCCGCGGCCGCAACGCCGTCCGAGCCGACCAGACGCATGAGGATAACGTTCATCGCGATCATGGTCACGGTGACGGCGAGCATGCCGACCATCTCGCTCATACCGTTGGAGCAGGCCTTGGCAAGCGCCTTCCCGTTGAACCTCGGGCGGACAAAATAGAGCGTGCCCTTGCGGTTCGTGAAGAAGAACGCGACGGCTATCACGGATTGCAGAATATACCCAGCCGCGCTTGCGTAGGCCGCGCCCGCGATGCCGAGGGGGATGACGGCGATAAGTACATAGTCAAGCACCATGTTCGTAACGCCGCCCGCGATGGACAGCCAGAAGCCGAGACTTGGCTTTCCAGCTGCCACGAAGAACATCTGCAGCACCATGCTGACCATGCCGAATGGAATCAGCATGAAAATGGGGATAGCGTAAGCTTCACATAGCGGATAGAGAGCATCGTCAGCACCCATGGCGTAGAGAATAGGCTCGCGGAAAATGATACCGGCGACGCAAAAAACGGCGCTGACGACCACGCTGAACAATGTGAAGAACGAAAAATTCTCCCGAGCTTTCTCATTATCTCCCGCACCCATCTGATTCGAGACGAGCGCGCAGCCGCCTGTCGAGATCATTACCCCGACGGCAAGCGTGATGGACAGCAGCGGCCATGCTATGCTGACGGCGGAGAGCGCATCCGTACCCAGCAGGTTTGAAACAAACAGCTGGTCGACGATGCTGTAGATATTCATGAAGAGGTTAGACAGGATAGTCGGCAATGCGTATTTTAGCAGCGACGCTGTCGATACCTTGATGTTCAGTGAGTTTTCCATGTGTTTCTCCTTGGTCATAAACAAGACGGTAAATAACTTTGACTATTATACACAAGGAGAGATGTTTGTCAAGAGCGGATCTGTTAATACATAGAGACGAGAGCTGATAATTATTCGCCGCGGCGTTTGACACAGAGCTGCATTACGGCGACGATATGCTCAATGGAATCGGTGCAGTCATTTTTGAGCCACTCGGTGATGATCGCCATAAGACCGCTGATGCAGAAAGCGACGAGGTAACGCCGGTCGGCCTCGGGGACACCGTAGCGGTCAAGAATGGGCATGATGACATGGCGCAGCAGTCCGGCGTAGCTGTCGTTAAGATGCAGAGTACCGGCGTTTTCAAGACCGGTACGAAACAGACGCTGGTTTTCTTTGATGTAGCTCAGGTACGGCGTCAGGTATTCCGGAGTCACAAGATAAAGCTCATCGAGCGGACAGTCGTGCAGCTTCGCTATAAATGACGCAGAGTCGTGCTTCATATAGGCAAGAAACTGTTCGTTCAGGTATTGGGTACACTCAGCCAGCAGATCGCCCATCGTCTCATAGTGCAGATAAAAGGTCGAGCGGTTGACGCCAGCGGCCGCGCACAGCTCTTTCACGGTGATGTAGGCAAAGTCCTTCTTCTCAAGGAGCTGCAAAAACGCTTTATCCATTTTTGCGGCGGTGGAAAAATATTTGATTTCCGATTTATTCAACGGCTTCGACCTGCTTTCTTGAGTTCTTGCTGCGGATGAGCATATAAACTGCAATCGCAATGACAATTGTATAGACAGCGCTGCCGGTCACCGTGTTCATTACCCTGCGGAAATGCTCATCGTTACCGGAAAACTGCGCGATCATTGCCGTCTGTAAGCCGAGGATCGACATCATGGCGGAGATGAAATTCAGCACCTTGGCGGAGATTTCCCGGACGAGCCTGTTTTTCATTATAGCGGATTTTATTCTGCTTGTCAGCCCCGGAATTGCTGCCAGCCAAATGGCAAGAGAGTACGCCGACATACCGTAGATCGGGTATGCCGGTATACTTCTTGTGTCGTATGCCGCAAAAACAAAGATAAGCGCGGCGAAGGAGAGCGGCGGGACGGCGATCACTACCCACCGCGGCGGGTAAAGCAGGCTTTTTTGGAGCGCTCTTGCCTTATCCATGCTTAGCTTTCGCTGATCTCTTTTGCCAGCTCCATGATCTCAAAGGCATATTTCTGCTTACCCTTTGCCAGCAGCATCTTATAGATGGGATAATTGACGCTTACACCCGCGATCCCGATGACGCCGAGGATGATGCCGAGGACGAACATGGCGGTCGTGCCGCTGCCGATGACCTTCAGTGAAAGGCACATTCCCACGCCAAGGATGAGCGAGGCAATAACGCCGAGGGTGTAGGTGAAAACGGTGGCGGGGAGCTTTGCCTTTGCGTCCAGCTTACGGAGCGCTACTACCTTAGATGTGTCCTTGGGTGCGTATTCGTTTGCGAGCTGTTCTGCGTAGATCTTATCTGTGTTCATTAGTTGTTCCTCCTTCATTTGATGGCTTTATTATAGAGGAGGAAGAGAACAAACTGAACAACACGCAGAGCGGGATGTGTCGGTTTCAAAAGAAAAGTCGGTGTCAACTCGGACACCGCGAGAAAATTCATCCTGTTAATTTGGGGCGCGCTATGATAAAATAGAAGCCGCCGGTAAAGTATGGCTCAGACTGAAATGAATATCCGGAGTATGACTGATGATAGATAGAATGCTGATACGTGGAGCAAAAGTCCACAATCTTAAAAATATTGACGTAGACATTCCGCTTGGCAAGATCGTCGGCATCGCGGGCGTGTCGGGTTCGGGCAAATCCTCGCTTGCGCTGGGTGTGCTGTACGCCGAGGGCTCGCGCCGTTACCTTGAAGCGCTCTCGACCTACACCCGCCGGCGCATGACGCAGGCATCGAAGGCGAGCGTGGATGAGGTGCTCTATGTTCCTGCCGCGCTGGCGCTGCATCAGCGCCCCGGCGTGCCGGGTATACGCAGCACCTTCGGCACGGGGACGGAGCTGCTGAACAGCCTGCGGCTCATGTACTCCCGCCTTGCGTGCCACCGCTGCCCGAACGGGCACTATCTGGAGCCGAGCTTGGCCGTCGCTGCGGGGAAGGAGCTTGTGTGCCCTGAGTGCGGCGCGCGGTTTTACGCACCGTCTGCCGAGGAGCTGGCGTTCAACTCTCAGGGCGCCTGCGAAAAATGCGGCGGCACGGGCAGTGTCCGCACGGTGGACATGGCGTCACTTGTGCCCGATGAGTCCCTCAGCATCGACGAGGGCGCGGTCGCGCCGTGGAACAGCCTGATGTGGTCGCTTATGACCGACGTGTGCCGGGAGATGGGAGTGCGCACCGACGTGCCGTTCAGTGAGCTGACAGCGCAGGAGCGGGAGATAGTCTTCCACGGCCCGGCGGAGAAGAAGCACATCTTCTATCACGCGAAGAACTCCAATCAGGCAGGGGAGCTGGACTTCACCTACTTTAACGCTGTCTACACCGTGGAGAACGCGCTTGCCAAGGTCAAGGATGAAAAGGGCATGAAGCGCGTGGAGAAGTTTCTGAAGGAGGATATCTGCCCGGAGTGCCACGGTACACGCTTGTCTGCTGCTGCCCGCGCCCCGAAGCTGCGCGGAATATCGCTGGACGAAGCCTGCACCATGACACTCTCGGAGCTTGTGGGATGGGTGCGGGGCGTTCCTGGCAGCCTCCCGGAGGAGATGCGCCCGATGGCCGAGAGCATCTGCGAAGCCTTCCTCAGCACGGCGAAGCGGCTTATTGACTTAGGGCTGGGCTACCTGACGCTTGACCGCTCGGCGGCCACGCTCTCCACCGGCGAGCGCCAGCGGATGCAGCTTGCACGCGCCGTGCGCAACCGCACGACGGGCGTACTCTATGTGCTGGATGAGCCGTCGATCGGGCTGCACCCGTCCAACATCGTGGGGCTTACCGGCGTGATGCACGACCTTGCTGCCGACGGCAACTCGGTAATTTTAGTGGATCACGACACGCAGATACTGAAGGAAGCGGACTGGATAGTCGAGATGGGGCCTGAGGCGGGCGCAAAGGGCGGGCACGTCATTGCGCAGGGGACGATACCGGAAATCGAAAATAACCCCGCATCGCAGATAGGTGCGTTCCTTGCCGGGAGAGCCGAGACAAAGCTGAGAAGCTGCGCTGCGAAAAAAGCACTGTTTGCAAACGGAACTATCCATCTGTCCACTTCTCAGATACACACAGTTAAGCCCTTGGAGGTGGACATCCCGAAGGGGCGGCTCACCGTCGTCACCGGAGTGTCCGGTTCAGGAAAGACGACGATGGTGCTGGAAAGCCTTGTGCCGGCCTTGACTGCAATGATCGAGGGGTGGGCGCTGCCACAGCATATACGCGCGGTCAATGCCGAGGGGATACAGCACGTCAAGCTTATCGACGCAACGCCGATAGGCATCAATGTCCGCTCGACCGTTGCCACCTACGCGGGGGTACATGACGAGCTGCGCAAGCTCTACGCAAAGTCGCCCGATGCGAAGGAGCGTGGATATAAGGCCAGCGACTTTTCGTACAATACCGGCTCGCTGCGCTGCCCCGGCTGCGACGGGACGGGCGTTGTAAGTCTTGATGTTCAGTTCCTCCCGGACGTGGACATCCCGTGCCCGGACTGCCGCGGCTCGCGCTACGCACGGGCGGCCTACGGTGTGAAGCTCACGAACAAGGCGGGCGCGGGAGTTTCGCTTCCGGAGCTTATGGACATGGACGTAAACTCCGCCATCGAGTTCTGCAAGGATATGAAAACCGTCGTCCAGAAGCTGAATGTTCTGAAGCAGCTCGGTCTTGGCTACCTCACGCTCGGTGAGGAGACACCGAGCCTGTCAGGCGGCGAGGCGCAGCGTCTGAAGCTGGCAAGCGAAATAGGCAGGACGCAGACGGACTCCGTGTTTGTATTCGACGAGCCGTCGATCGGCCTGCACCCGCTGGACGTGCAGGTGCTGCTGAAGGTATTTCAGGCGCTTTTGGATAACGGCGCGACGGTCGTTGTCATTGAGCATGACCTTGACGTTATCCGCAATGCCGACTATGTCATCGACATGGGACCGGGCGGCGGCGACGCGGGCGGCAGGATAGTAGCCTGCGGAACGCCGCAGGAGATACAGGAGAACAGCGGCAGCATTACGGGGCGGTATCTGTAATGCTAAAATCTGAGAGAGGGGAGCAATATGATAGGGCCTGATCCGAATAAAATTTATCCGAATGAAAACATCAAACAGGTCGTGTATATCAAAAACGTCATTACGCGTCCTAACATCATTGTCGGCGATTACAGCTATTACGACGATGTAAACGGAGCGGAACACTTTGAGGAACATGTCACGCATCACTACGACTTCATAGGTGATAGACTCATTATCGGCAAATTCTGCGCCATCGCGAGGGGAATAGAGTTTGTCATGAACGGCGCGAACCACAGAATGAACAGCGTGACGACCTACCCGTTCAACATAATGGGCGGCGGCTGGGAAAGGTTCGCGCCGACGCTTGACGAGCTGCCGCTCAAGGGAGATACGGTCGTCGGGAATGATGTGTGGATCGGGCAGAATGTGACCGTCATGCCGGGGGTACATATCGGCGACGGCGCTATCATTGCCGCAAATTCCGTCGTGGCAAAGGACGTTCCCGCCTACTGCATTGCAGGAGGAAATCCGTGCCGGGTGATACGGCAGCGGTTTGATGAAGAACTCACGGAGTACCTGCTGAAGCTCAGATGGTGGGACTGGGAACCGGACAAAATTTTCCGCAGCATGGAGGCCCTGTGCAGCGGGAACTTGACTAAGATCAGAAGCATTCAGGACTGAGCAGCAAATTGCCCCGGCATCTGCGAGAACAGATGCCGGGGCAATTAAGTTTTATTGGTTTTGCGGTGCGGCTTAGTACATACCGCCCATGTCGCCGCCTGCTGCGGGCATAGGAGGATTCTTCTCAGGAATGTCGGCAACGAGGCTCTCAGTGGTCAGAACCATGGAAGCGACGGAAGCAGCATTCTCAAGAGCGCTGCGGCAGACCTTGGTCGGGTCGACGATGCCGAGCTCGATCATGTCGCCGTACTTGTCGTTTGCGGCATCGAAGCCGTAGTTGGTGTCGGTGCTGTTGTAGACGTTGTTGAGGATGACAGCGCCTTCCAGACCGGCGTTCGCGGCGATCTGCATGATAGGAGCCTTCAGAGCCTTTGCGATAAGGGCAGCGCCGGTCTTTTCATCGCCCTCGAGAGTGGAGACGAGCTTGTCGGCAGCCTTTGCGGCGATGACATAAGCAGTGCCGCCGCCGGGGACGATGCCCTCTGCGACTGCTGCACGGGTGGCGTTGAGAGCGTCCTCAATGCGGAGCTTCTTTTCCTTCATCTCGGTCTCGGTTGCGGCACCGACCTTGATGACTGCTACGCCGCCGGACAGCTTTGCCAGACGCTCCTGCAGCTTCTCCTTGTCGTACTCGGAAGTGGTGACACTGATCTGGTGCTCGATCTGAGCGGTGCGGGACTTGATAGCGTCGGCATCGCCTGCGCCGTCAACAATGATGGTGTTCTCCTTGGTGACCTTGACCTGATGCGCCTGGCCGAGCATATTGAGCTGAGCATCCTTGAGCTCCATGCCGAGCTCGCTGGAGATAACCTGGCCGCCGGTGAGGATGGCGATATCCTGCAGCATTTCCTTGCGTCTGTCGCCGAAGCCGGGAGCCTTGACGCACACGCAGGTGAAGGTGCCGCGCAGCTTGTTGAGGATGATGGTGGCAAGAGCTTCGCCCTCGACGTCCTCAGCGATGATGAGGAGCTTGCGACCGCCCTTGACTATCTGCTCAAGCAGGGGCAGGATCTCCTGAATGTTGGTGATCTTCTTATCGGTGATGAGGATGAGAGCGTCGTCAATGACGGCTTCCATCTTGTCCATATCGGTGGCCATGTAGGGGGAGAGGTAGCCGCGGTCGAACTGCATGCCTTCGACAACGTCGCTGTAGGTCTCGGCGGTCTTGCTCTCTTCAATGGTGATGACACCGTTCTGGCTGACCTTCTCCATAGCCTCGGCGATCAGGGAACCGATGACCTCGTCGCCGGAGGAGATAGTGCCGACACGGGCGATATCCTTGGAACCGGAGACGGGCTGGGAAGCGGTCTTGACAGCCTCAACGGCGGCCTTGGTGGCCTTCTGGATGCCCTTCTTCATGACCATCGGGTTTGCGCCGGCGGCCAGATTCTTGAGCCCCTCGCCGATCATGGCCTGAGCCAGAACAGTCGCGGAGGTGGTGCCGTCACCGGCGACGTCGTTGGTCTTGGTGGAGACTTCCTTGATGAGCTGTGCGCCCATATTCTCGAAAGCGTCCTCAAGCTCTATTTCCTTTGCGATGGTAACGCCGTCATTCGTGATCAGGGGAGAACCGAACTTCTTGTCCAGAACGACATTGCGGCCCTTGGGGCCGAGGGTTATTTTAACGGTATCGGCCAGCTGGTTTACGCCGCGCTCGATAGCCTTTCTTGCTTCTTCACCGTATATTATCTGCTTTGCCATAATAATTAAGCCTCCTTAAAATTCCGATATGCTGTCTTACTCGATGACCGCGAGGATGTCGCTCTGACGGACGATGGTGTATTCCTCATCGTCGAGCTTGACCTTGCTGCCGCTGTACTTGCCGACGAGAACCTGCTGACCGGCCTTGACGATCATATCGACCTGATTGCCGTCGACCATGCCGCCGGGGCCGACTTCGACGACCTCGTACACCTCAGGCTTCTCCTGCGCGGAAGCCGTCAGGAAAATACCGGAGGAGGTGCGCTCCTCAGCTGCATTCTGCTTCAACACGACTCTGTCTGCCAAAGGTTTGAGTTTCATACTTATATACCTCCAAAAAAATTTTACAAAATCAATCACCGTTAGCACTCAACACCTATGAGTGCTAACGGTGATTATAATACCACACTTTTCAAATTTTGCAAGCCCTATATATAAAAAACCGGGCAGGACTTTTTGAATTTTTTGTTACAAGTGCGCAGTGCCTTATACGGCGGCTGTCTCGGCGGAAGCCTGCTCGAAGAATTTCATCCCCGCGGGGACGATGAGCTTGACCGCGTTGTGGATCACATGGATGTTTACGTCCTTTGAGAACACGGCCTCGCCGTCAATGTTGATGACGTTGTCCTCATCAAAGCTGATGCTGACCTCGTCCGTCTGGATGCGCGTGATATACTGCGGGCATTCGTCCGCACGGCCTGAGGCGTACTTGCCGAGCATGCGAGCGAGTGTGATGAGCCCGACCTTCTTGACGACAAAGACGTCGAGCACGCCGTCGTCCGGGCGCGCGGTCAGCGAGGGGTTGAAGCCGCCGCCGTAGTAGCGCCCGTTGCAGACGCAGACGAGTGCAAGCTCCTCATCTACATAGAAGTCCTTGATCCGCACGCGCATATGCCGGTTGATGCCCTTGAGGACGTTCACGATAAGGGAGACGACATAGCCGGTCGCGCCGCCGATGACGGGGATCTTGCTGTAATTGTGCACGGAGGTGCCGATGCGCGCGTCGATGCCGACGGAGCATATATTTGAACAGAAGCGGCCGTTGCAGTCGATAAGGTCGATGGGGTGCTCACTGCCGCGCAGGAGCGCATCAAGGTCGCGGAACATGTCTTTTTCCTCGCCGAACATACGGCAGAAATCATTGCCCGTGCCGGTGGGGAAGGGGCAGACGGCGACGTTATCCAGACCCGCTGCGCCGCAGACGCACTCATTGAAGGTACCGTCCCCGCCGCAGGCGTAGACGTGCAGCTTTTCGTTCCCGGCTGCCTCGGCCTTTATCTTGCCGGGGGCGTCCATGGGAGCTTTGGTGACATAAATTTCGTATGTATCGCCGCTGGTCTCAAAATGCGAAAATGCGGCGTTGACGCGCTCGGTGACTATTGCGGTTTTATCGCTGCCGCCGGCAGTGGGGTTGACTATAAAAAGATGCTTCATTTATATCTCTCCGATGCGTTTACTTGAAGTACATGAACAGGTCGCACTTTATCATGCCGTTATAGAGCTTGCGCTTCTTGTCGGCCATCTTGCCGAAGCAGCGCTCAAACTCCGTGTGGGAGGACAGCAGGTAGAGCTGCCAGTTCTCGCTTTGCAGGTACGCCTTACCAAAGCCACGGTAAAGCTCCTCCGCCTGCTCCTTTTCCATGATGCGCTCACCGTAAGGCGGGTTCGTGACGATGACGCCGCGCTCTGTCCTGCGGTCAAACTTCATCGCGTCCGCGACCTCGAAGCGGACGACGTCGTCCACACCGGCGCGCTGCGCGTTCTCACGGGCGATCTCTATGGCCTTCGGGTCAATGTCTGCGCCGACGATGTTATAGTCGCCGTGGTACTCCCTCGCTTTGGCGGCCTCGCGCTCCTGCTCCCAGACGCGGCGGTCGATGCTCTTCCAGCTCATCGCGGTGAAGCCGCGGTCAAGCCCCGGCGCGCGGTTCCTGGCGATGAGCGCGGCCTCGATGGGGATAGTGCCGCTGCCGCAGAAGGGATCGCAGAAATCGTCCCGCCCGCGGTAGCGCGAGAGCTTCACCATGGCAGCGGCCATGGTCTCCTTGAGGGGCGCGGCATTGTGCGCAGGGCGGTAGCCGCGCTTGTGCAGCCCGTCGCCAGAGGTGTCTATGCAGAGGGAGACACGATCCTTCATTATGGAGAACTGGATCTGATACAGCGCGCCCGTCTCCGGGAACCACTCCAGACCGTAGGAGCGCTTGAGCCGCTCGACCACGGCCTTCTTGATTATCTTCTGGCAGTCGGAAACGGAGAAAAGCTTTGAATTGAGACTGTAGCCCTTGACGGGGAAAGCGCCGTCCTTCGGGATGATAGACTCCCAAGGCAGAGCCTTTGTGCCCTCAAACAGCTCGTCAAACGTGAAAGCGTCGAACCTGCCCATTTCGATAAGCACGCGCTCACCGATGCGCAGGCAGATATTGGCGCGGGCAAGCGCCTCGTCTCCGCCGGTAAAGTACACGCGGCCATTCTCGGACACGACATCTGCCATGTCCATTCTCTTCAGTTCATCGGATATCGGCCCCTCGAGCCCAAGAAGGCAGGGGACGCAGAATTTATATTCCATAATTGCTCCTGATATTTTAACTTTATAAATAATACTACAAAAATTTGACGTTGTAAATGGATAGCGGGAATTTCTTGATTTTTTCGGAACATGAAACAATTTGCGAATGTCGACGAAAGGAATTGAAATTTCAAGCTGGATATGATAGTAATATTGACAGTTCTTATATAAAAGCTGATAAGCGGACAATTTTTGACAGAAGGATGGGAGAAAAAATGAGCAGAGAAACAGAAAAAACACTTCAGGATTTTATGAACTTTCTTGAGAAGAACGGCGACGGGAAAAAAATAGGGGAGCTTGCCGATGTATACTTTGGTCAGGGCGGTAATTCAGGAAAGCGCAGCAGTGTACAGGAGTGCGCGGATGATTATCTTGAGCTTGCAGAGGAGGCAAAAACAAAGAAAAAAAGACTGGAGTATCTGAACAAGGCCTTGGAGCTGGAGCCGGATAATCTTGATGCCGCGCTTATGCTTATCGATGAGAAGGCGAAAAACGCGGTGGAAAAGCTGAACGAATTGGCAGCCTTGACAGAAAAGGGCGACAAGCTGATGACAGATGGCGGATTCTTTAGGGAGAACAAGGGTGATTTTTGGCTGGTTTTAGAGACAAGGCCGTATATGCGTGTACGAATGGAATATTTTCACACGCTGATCGCATGCGGCATGATGCGTCCGGCAGCTAGGGAAGGACAGCGGATGCTGGAGCTGTGCGATAATGACAACCTCGGCGTGAGGTTCAGCCTGATGCATCTGTATGCACAGCTTGAGGAAGAGAATGCTGCGAAGAAGCTGCTGAAAGAATATGGTGAGCATGACGAGTCAATGATGCTGCTGGCAATGGCGGTGCTGTATTTTAAACTGAACAAGCGCGACATATCTGCGGAATATCTGAAAAGACTCATGCTTATAAACCGGGATACAAAGAAGTTCTTCTCAGCTTTCGTCAGGGATAAAATAGAAGAATATGCTGAGCAGCTCAACCCGTATGGATATTGCCCGAACACTATTGAAGAATTGATAACAGCGGTTATGGATAATGATTTCCTCTATGTCTCAACGCCTGGCTTTTTCTGGTGGGCGAACGACTGTATAAAGGGTATGGATAGAAAGAAATCCGCTCCGAAGAAATGAAGAGACATCTTTGCTGTTTCGGAATGATATGCAAAATGTGTTAAATGTTAAATCTTTGGTGTTGAAATATTGCGTGATTGGAAGTATAATAACCAGACATGGAAAAATATTCATGCCGGAGATTTAACAAATGACAAAACCGATAAAGTCCTCCGCGGCGCTTACGCTTGCGGTATCAATACTGCTTACGCTTACCGGCTGCACGGGCAAGCCCGACGCTGTACCGACGCCGACTGCCGCAGTGCAGGTGCAGGAGACGGCGGCGCCCACGCCGACGCCGGAGCCTACGCCAGAACCGACGGCTGCGCCAGAGCCTACCCCGACTCCGACGGCGACGCCGAACCCGAACATTCCGGTCATTACCATTTCTGATGCGACCGAGCCTTCGGATATGAAGGCGGGGAACGTTGTTGATATAAGGGGCGTTGTCAAGACCGACAAGGGGCAGCTCACGAACGTCACGGGACGGCTCCTCAAGGACGGCGAGGTTATTCAGGAATATGCCTTTGTGCCGTATTCACCGGAATTCAGCCTTGCGGGTACGGTGAACGCGTCCATGCATTTTGCAGACCTCGGCGCGGGGGAGTATACATATCAGCTGACCGCCTCGGCGGAAAACAAGGGCGAGACTGTTGAGACGGTGCTCATAGACAAGAAGTTCACGCTCTACGTTGAGGGCGCGCAGAACAGCACACAGCCCAAGACAGAGACGGCGCAGCCAGAGACTGCCGCTGCACCGGAACAGCCCAAGCAGACGGAAGCCGCGGCGCCGACAGCTTCCACCGGGAAAAAGGAATACGCCGCGCAGACGACCTATGACACCAGCAACGCCGGTATCATATGGAACTACTTCGTCGAGCAGCTTGATAACCCATACAGCACGGCGGCGATACTCGGCTGCATCGATTCCGAAAGCTCCTGCGAGCCGACGCGCGTCGAGGGCGATTTTACCTCGCAGTTCTATTTCTCACAGGACTATACCGACAGCATAGATAACGGCTCTATAAACAGAGAGGCGTTTATAAAATACCTGCCGAGGGACAAGTGCGGCCACGGCTACGGCCTGTGCCAGTGGACGGGCGAGCGCAAGGGATATCTGTATGACCTTGCGATGGAGAACGGCACATCGGTGGGCGACCTGCTGACCCAGTGCGAGTTCATCATGCAGGAGCTCAGGAACGATTATCCGGAGCTGCTGGAGTATCTGGTGAACGCGGAGGACGAGCTGTCCGCGACGCTTGAGTTTTCAAAGGTCTATCTTCAGGCACTCATTCACGGCGGCAGGACGACGCTCGCAAGCGAGTATCTTGACAAGTACGCACTTGTAGAGGAAACGGAATAAACAAAACATTATAAGATTATACCCCTTACGCAAATTTTGCGTAAGGGGTATTTTATATGGAGTTTAGAGCAATTCAGCCTTTGTAGCCGATGGCGTCGGCAAGCTCACGGGTGATGATGACGGTCGCGTCATGGTGGAGCTTCATAAGCGTTGCGGGGCAGGCACAGGTGACAGCGTCGCTCATGAGGAGCTGGCGGGCGGCGTCGGCCTTGTTCGAGCCGCTGAGGATCATCAGCAGGCGCTTTGCCATCATTATCTCGCCTATGCCCATAGTCACGGCGTAGCGGGGGAC
>CAKTPR010000047.1 GCA_934591725.1 uncultured Oscillospiraceae bacterium | reverse complement strand
GAGCCGCCGCCGGTTTTTTACATCGGCGGCAGCGACACACTGCCGCCGCCCCTTCCGCGCGCAGAGGAGGAGAGCGCCATCGCCGCGCTCGACGACGGTGACGAGGCCGCGCGCAGGCTTCTCATCGAGCACAATCTGCGCCTTGTCGTCTACATCTCGAAGCGCTTTGAGAACACCGGGATAAACCTTGAGGACCTGATATCCATCGGCACGATCGGGCTTATCAAGGCTGTCAACACCTTCAATTCCCGCAAGAACATAAAGCTTGCGACCTATGCCAGCCGCTGCATCGAAAACGAGATACTGATGTATCTGCGCAAAATCGGCAGCCAGCGCACGGAGGTGAGCTTCGACGAGCCGCTCAACACCGACTGGGACGGAAACGAGCTGCTGCTGTCCGACATCCTCGGCACGGACGAGGACGAGGTCTGCCGCCCGCTCGAGGACGACGCGGAAAAGCACATACTCATGGAGGCGATAGCTACGCTCAACGAGCGGGAGCGGGAGATAATCATGCTGCGCTTCGGCCTGCTCAGCGGGAGGGAGTACACGCAGAAGGAGGTCGCGGATATGCTGGGCATCTCGCAGAGCTATATAAGCAGGCTGGAAAAGCGGATCATCGACCGCCTGCGGCATGAGATGCTGCGGCTGCTGCAATGCTGAGACGAATGTATATTTAAGCTGTATACTTAAAAAGACGCGCTGCAATTCGTTTTGCAGTGCGTCTTTTTACAATTAGTCTCTGAAGTCAAAAAGCTCCTTGGGCTTTACTTCAAGCACCTCACAGAGCTTGAAGATAACGTCAAACGACACGCCGACATTGCTGAGCTCTATGGCGCTGATGTGGCTGCGGTCAATATCCGCAAGCTCGGCAAGCTGCATCTGCGTCAGCTTTTTCCGCTTGCGGTAATAAACGACGTTTAGGCCGAACTTTTCATATAAAGGCTTATACTCAGGTTTCATGCGGTTCACTCTTCTATGAACTCTATAACATCGCTGACGCCGCAGTGCAGGAGCTTACATAGCTGATTGAGGGTATTCGTGGATATGCTGTTGCCGCTTTTGATGGAATAATACGTGGCGCGGGAAAAGCCCATTTGCTCCAAACGGTAGGAGCTTATACCTTTTTCTTGCATTGTCCGGAAAAGCGGCGCGTAACTTATCATTTCAAAAATCCTCATGCGGCTGGATGCTTCTGCATTTAATATAATGAGGATTTTCGGGGTTGAATATGTACGAATATCCGAGTATAATTATAGGGAAATGTGGGAGAAAGGAACAGGGGAGATGCCGAATTATGAAAAAATGTATGCAGTCCTGTGCGGAGCGGTAGACGACGTGATGGATGAGCTTGCACGGATCCCGCTCGCAAGCCCCGCTGTCGAGCGTCTGCACGCGGCCCTGGAGCAGGCGGAGGAGATATACATCCGGTCGAGTGTTTATACCGCCGAGGGGGACGGCAACATCATAGAGCTCAGGTGCGACGCGAGCGGCCGGGAGTGAGGTCGTATCCGGGCGCGGACTTGACAAAAGAGGCTATGTGACGGTATAATATAGACACAAAAAGGCGCTGCCGGTTGACGGTCAGCCCCTCATGTCAGTTATAAGAAATAACCGCCAGGTTGGGAGCCGGGGCGGTTACTTCTTTTTTGCCTGTATAAACAGGTTACAAACACCGATGATAACAAGACAAAGCTCTAAAACTTCGCTGGTGCTCATGGGCAGTCCCCCTTTCGATTCAGGGGACAAGAAGCTGCCCCCTTTATGTATATGGGGGCTGACCGCCTACCGTTAATGGCAGCGTCTTAGTGAAATGCACCATCGACAGAATACCATATCAGGTGATAAATGGCAAGCGCGTTCAAAATTTAATCGGTTGATAAGCGGCGGATAATCTGTTATAATAAGCCGAACGGCGGGGAGATCCGTATATTGCGGATGAGCCGTGATACCCCGGCGGGAGGTCATGACTATGGCTCTGGATAAAGAGTTTTTCGACTCCGTCAATATCGACGTGGTCAAAAAGAAATATTATAACGCGAATAAGGTCAATGCCCTGCTCGGCAATATCCAGCAGCAGGCGGAGACTATGGGGCAGGAAAATGAGCTGCTGCGCACACAGCTTGAGGCGCTCAACGGGCAGAAGTCCGAGATAGGCGACACGCTGCTTTCGGCGCGCGCCCTCGCAAAGAAGATAGAAGACCAGGCACGCGCGCAGGCGGAGGAGACGATACGTCAGGCGCAGGAGAAGGCCGACGCGATAGTGCGCGAGGCGGAGCATAAGCGCCGGGAGCTTGCGCAGTCCCTGCCGGATCAGCAGGAGTATGCCGCGAAGTGTGTTGAGAACTGCCTTAACAAGCTCAAGAAGCAGCACATCGAGGCAATCGAAATGCTCAACAACGAGTGGCAGGATTTCCTCTGCGGGCTGATGCCGGAGGAGCATACCGCCGAGGCAGAGCCTGAGCCGTCCGACACGGAGGCGCAGGAGAACACGGAGAATATGCCGGAGCTTCGGGAGCGGGTCAACGCTATCGCCAAGGAGCTTATGGAGATCCTCGATAAGAAACAGTAAAATGAATATATGCAGAAAAGAGAGACGCGGCAGCGTCTCTCTTTTCTGCATATAAAGCTGGATCAGTTTTTGACTTCCGCCGGAAGTCCGGCTTCGGTGAACTCGCTTGCCATGTGCTCGGCGTAAGCGCGGCAGGGGGAATCGATTTCGGGCAGGATGATGGTGAAGCTGCGGCCAAGATAGGGCTGCCCGGTCAGAATATCGTGCAGAGCATCGAGGTTATCACCGTACCAATCCTGCCAGAGCATGGCGCGGCGCAGGACGGAGAACAGCTCACGGCGCTCACGGCAGGCGGAGAGGTCGAGCGTCACCTGAGGGTGCAGGGCGTTGAGCAGACCGAGACAGCCGGCGTTGACATCCCGCCATGTCGCTTCAAAATCGCGCGTGTACCACGGGTCGGCGACGGCGTCTCCGGGACGGCCGGCGTACTCGAGCAGCAGGTGCAGCTTGCCTTCAGGATCGCCGCCGAAGGCGCGCGCCATATTGCGCATATTCGCATCGTCCATGCCGATGAGGAGATCGTAATTATAGTAATCCTCCGGTCTTATGCGGCGCGCGGTCTTGCCCTCGCAGCCGATGCCGTGCTCGGCGAGCTTGCGCCGGGCGGGCGGATAGACGGGGTTGCCGAGCTCTTCGCTGCTCGTCGCGGCGGAGGCGATATCGAACTGCGCCGCGAGCCCCGCGCGGGAGCACATATCGCGCAGCACGAATTCTGCCATCGGGCTGCGGCAGATATTGCCGTGACATACAAAAAGTATTCTGGTCAAGTGAGATCAGCCTCCTATAAAAGCCGTAATCAGAATAGCTTATTATATACCATCGCGGCGAGTTTTTCCATACAAAAATCGCCCTTCCGCGGCAGTGTGCAGATCAGCCTACGCCGCCGTCCATGAAGGCAAAGTGATTTCCTTCAAAATCATCGCAGGTCAGGACTTTGCCGGTCTCCCTGATCTCAAGACCTCTGGCGACCTTGACAAGCTCGTCCATGCCGATCTCGCCGCAGACCCGGACTACCCATCCGGCGTCGGCGTCGGACAGCAGAATAATATCCTGCTCTAAAGTATACTCATCCATGCCAATCTCCGGCCGCGCGTCAAAATGCTCCGTACAATGAAAGCGCATCACGTCAACGCCCAGCTCGTCCCAGTGCTCTTCGATGATCTCCTCCGGTGTGTAGTAAAGAAGCAGAAGAGCACCGCCGTCACTGAACTGCGACATATAATACGTTTCGATCAGCAGGGGCTGCATCATGTCCTGATAGGCAGGTATTTTGGATTGGGGCGAACCGCTGAAAGCGAGCTTCTCGGCCGTTAAGCGGCTGCGCCATGATCCGTTCTGCAATGAGGACATTTCATCCGGCAGATAGCTTGGCCGAAATTCTATCTCTTTGCTCTCGGCTGTTTCGGGGAACGTGACAGCAAGCTTTGCATCACTCCATTCAACATACCCGGTGGGGCCTTCCTCCCAGCTGATGCGGAAGGTCTCGTTCTTCTTCGGGACTCTATGCGTCATAGAGGAAAAGGCCGCATACGCCGCAATGCCGAGTGACAAGATCAGGGCGGCGGCCAGAGCAAAGCTGATGATGCGTTTTGTCTTGAAGTGTTTTACTTGCTTTTCATCGAAATAACTGTTTCCGGCCATGACTACATCCTCCTCATGAATGCCGTTCATAGCGCGAAGAAGTGTCAGCGAGTTCAGCATAAGCCCTCCTCCTGTAAATAGTCGTGCAGCTTCCTGCGGGTACGGAACAGGGTGCTTTTGATCTTCCCCTGACTATAACACAGCTTTTTGGATATCTCAGGAATGGGCACGAGATACCAGTACCGCAGGATGAAGATATTCTTCTCGGACGCAGGCAGTTCTGAAACGAAGCTTCCGATCGCCGCTTCCAGTTCTTTTGCGTCCAGAGCCTGCTCCGGGCTTGTCCCGCCGGGGATGCACTCTTCAAGTTCTTCCAGTGCGAGGGTCGCTTCTCCTCCTCCGCGCTTTATTCTGTTTTTTGCCTTGATACGATCAATAGAAATGCTTCTGGTGATACGGCCGAGAAATGCGGACAATACCGGCGGGCGCTGGTCGGGCATAAGGTTCCATGCGCGGAACCATGTGTCATTGACGCACTCTTCCGCATCCTCAGCTATGCCGCAGATATTATAGGCAATGGTACGGCAGTATCTGCCGTATTTCTGATCCGTTTCCGATATGGCCAGGTCGGAACGCTGCCAGTACAGATCGACGATCTGTTTGTCTTCCATACTGAACCTCCTTTGTACAAGAGCTCTCACCCATAAATACGACAAAAAACGGAATAGGTTTCACATAACTTAGAAACAGCAGCTCCGGGTACTTTGCTCCAGAGCTGCTGTTGTTCATGTTTTGCTTTTAGTTGATGTCCTCAGCCAAGGATTATATCGCAGATGCGGTCGACGTCCTCGGTGCGCAGTCCGGCATAGAGCGGGAGAGTCAGGACGCAGGCGGCGATATGCGCGGCGACAGGGGTCGCGGCGGGATCGAAGCCGGGGCGGCCGCGGTAGCAGGCGAAGGAATTGGTGATGGGGTAGAAGTACTTTCTCGCGACGATGCCCTGCTTATTCAGACGGTCAAAGACCTCGTCGCGGCTATATTTGTAGCCGTCGAACACGACGGGAAAATAGGCATAGTTCGAGCGGACGCCCTTCTGCGGCGCGTTGAGACGGATACCGGGCACGCCGTCAAGGCGCTCCCAATAACGCTCGTCGGCGAGCTTGCGCTCGGCGATCCAGCCGTCGAGATGGCGCAGGTTGCACAGCCCCATCGCCGCGCAGAACTCGTTCATCTTCGCGTTGCCGCCGATATACTCGACGTCCTCCGGCCCCTGAATGCCGAAGTTCTTGAGGTCGCGGATGCGCTGCGCTAAAGCTTCATCCTTGAAGCAGAGCGCGCCGCCCTCGATGGTGTTGAAGACCTTGGTGGCGTGGAAAGAGAACATGGCGGCGTCGCCGAAGCAGGCGGAGCTGATGCCGTTTTTTGTTACGCCGAAGGCGTGGGCGGCGTCATAGATGACCTTGAGGCCGTGCTTCTTCGCGATGCGGTCTATCTCCTCAACATTGCAGAGATTACCGTAGACGTGTACAGGCATGATGGCGACGGTCTTATCGGTGATGAGGGATTCGAGTTTGCTGACATCGATGGTATAGTCGGTCGGGTCGATGTCGCAGAACACGGGGGTGCAGCCGCAGCGGACGATCGCGTGCGTGGTGGAGGCAAAGGTGAAAGGTGTGGTGATGATCTCGCCCTTGAGCTCCATGGCCTCAATGATGTTTTCAAGCGCAAGGTGGCCGTTCGTGAGCAGGGCGACATTCTGTACGCCGAGGTACTCTTTCAGCTCCGCTTCGAGCCGCTGGTGCTTTTCGCCCATGTTGGTGAGCCAATGGCTGTCCCAGATGCTGCGGATCTCATTGCAGTACTCCTCAAACTCCGGGATGGATGAGCGGGTGACATTGATTATTTCGGACATATCTTACTCCAATCTGCCGCGGACGCGGCCACAAGAGATTTATCTGCGGTTATCCTCACGCAGCGCCTTGACCGCCGAGGCGATAACGATGAACATCAGCACTGCCAGCGGCAGGCCGATGAGTATCGCGAGCACCTGCACGGCGCTGAAGCCGCCGACCTCAAGCAGCACAAAGGTGATGACGCATATGACGGCTGCCCAGAACACGCGGCACCAGCGGGGAGCCTGAGTGTCACTGTCGGCATGGATATAGGTCGTCTCCGCGGCGACATAGGCGCTGGAGTCGACAGTCGTTGCCATGAACACGAAGCACAGGATCGCGACGATGACCATCATGAGCTTGGGGCAGGGCATGGTCTCAAGTATGGCGAGGATCGCGGCGGGCTGGCCGGAGCTCTGGAGCACGGAGGCGATATCGGCGATGCCGCCGGTCTGGATCTTGATGGCGTAATTGCCGAGGGTGGACATTGCGACCCAGCAGCCGAGAGAGCACCAGACCATCTGCCCCAGCGCGATCTCGCGCAGGGTGCGCCCCTTGGACACGCGCGCGTTGAACACACCCATGAGCGGCATATACACGATGAGCCACGCCCAGTACCACACCGTCCATGTGCGGACAAACTGCCCGTCGCCATAGGGATCGGTATAGGTGATGAGGTGGACGAAGTTCTGGAGGTACAGGCCGAGGGCGTTGACCTCGGCGCGGAGGACGTTGAACACGCCCGCGAGCACGCCGACGAAGAGCATGAACGCGAAAGCGAGATAGACGTTGATGTCGCTGAGGTTCTTGATGCCCTTTTGCAGGCCGAGATAGACGCTGGTGCCGAACATGGCGACCCAGATGGCGAGGATGATGATCTGGAGCGGCTTTACATACTCATCAGGGATGCCGAAGATGCCCTGAAGCAGCAGGGTCAGCAGCGGCATACCGAGCCCCATCGAGGTGACGGGCGCGGCGACCGCGCCGAAGGTGCCGAAAACGTCGATCAGGCAGCCGGAGAGCTTATTGCAGCCGGATTTCAATACCGGGGAGCAGGCCGCGCTCATGCTGATCTGGCTCTGGCGGCGGTTATAGAGCATATAGCCGACAGCGACGGAGGCGGGCACGTACAGCGACCATGCGTTGAGCCCCCAGTGATAGTGGGTATACATCGCGGCGTACTCATAGGCCTCGATGGAGAAAGGCTCGGCATGGAAGGGAACAGCGGTAGAGGAATATATGGTCGTCTCAATAAAGCCGAAGACGATGAGCCCCGCGCTGCAGCTCGTGGTGAACATCATGGCGATCCATGAGAACTTGCTGTACTCAGGCTTTGCGTCCTCCCCGCCGAGCTTGACCTTGGCGTAGGGGCCGAAGGCGATCCACAGCGAGAAGATGAACGCCGCGAGATTCGAGGCGACGAACAGCCAGTCAAACTGCTTGGAGAAGAAAGCATAGGTACTGTCGACCGCGGCCTGTACCGATTCCAGACTCACGGAGACGAGGATCAGCACGGCGGCGATGATACATACGACGGGGAAGAATCTTTTTTTATCTATCTGCGGATGCAAGGCGCATCACTCCAATCTCTGTATTTGCCCGGCGGGGCGATCATCTGCCCGCCAGACCGTCCTCATATACCTTGCGGAGGTAGTCGAAATCATCATAATAGATGAGGACATTTTCGCCGCGGTCGTTCGTGATCTTCACGGTGTCGTTGACCTTCCGGATAAAGCGGCAGGTCTCCTCAATATCGTCGGTATCGAAGAGAATATCGCCGAGGGGCTGGTACTTTGTCAGCTCGTCGCCGACACAGGCGAGAGAGTCGACCGTGACGCCGGGGATGGCGGCGATCTCATCAAGCCCCTCGATGGAGGCGATGACGCCGTCGTTATTCGTCCAGAGCATATAGCTCGAACCGCAGCGCTTATAGGCCTTGGTCTGGGACGGGGGCAGCATGGCCGGGTCATTGCGCCTGCCGAGGGCGTAGTCGACGAGCCATGCGACGGTATCGAAGCCGAGGAGATTCTTGATGGGAATATACATCATGTCCCCGTCAAGGCGGTAGCCCATTTCGATTATGTAGAAGTGCCCGTCCTCATCGAGCATGACCTGCACCCAGCCGATGCCCTCACGGCAGCCGACGGCCTTGAGGACTTTCTGGATATAGGGGTCGATCTCGGTGACATAGCGCTCAACATTGTTGGAGACGGTGGAGGTGATGGAGTAGCAGTTCTTCGGCTCACCGGGCTGGGAGTACATTGCGCACAGCGCCATGAGGCTTATCTCGCCCTCGGCGAAGGCATAGAAGCTGTACCACTCCTCGCCGTGGAGCATACGCTCGACAATGAGCTTCGGGCTTTTGGACATGGAGCGGGCGAGAGCGCAGGCGTCGAGCAGCTCCTGTTCATTATGGCAGTAGCTGATGCCGCGGTTGCAGCTGAGGTCTACGGGCTTTACGACGACGGGGTACTTCACCGCGTCAAGCTCCGCGCGCGTCGGGGGATCGGAGAGATAATAGTCATCGGGCAGCGGCGCACCGAGGGAGCGGGCGAGACGCTTGAAGTCGTCCTTATCGCGGGAGAAGTGCCATGCCTCGGGCGTGCAGTAGCACGGCAGGCCGAGACGGCGGCAAAGCTCCATGCACATCTCAAGGTTAAACTCGCTTATGCCGCAGACGACGGCGTTGACGCCCTCCTCGCGGCACCTGGCTTCGAGAGTATCGAGGTCGCCGGTGTTTATCATCCAGTATTCGTCGCTTATCTGCTTGCCGAGAGAATGCTCCGGTTCGTTATAGTCGGTGACGATGGTATGTACGCCTATGCTTTTGGCGTAGCGGAGCATTTCGCAGGTGCCGTAGCTCGTGCCGAGCATCAGTAGTTTTTGCATATGGGGATGTCCTTTCAGTCAGTCGACGGCGACGCTGTACCAGCTGTCGTCGGCCATATATTTTTCCGCGTCCTCGCGGGTGGGGAAGTTCATGACAAGTGTGCCGATGGCCTTGTTCGCGCCGGAAAAACGCTCGACGGCTTCGCCGGGCTCTACCCAAAGGTCACACTGGACGACGGCGCTCTCAAGCTCCGGCGCGATATCGAGCGCGCGGAAAGCGCCTTCGCGGCTGCTGTGGAGGATTATCTCAGTCCAGTGCCCGTTATACACGGGGTCGTGCATCTCGTCCACCGGCAGGCCGACGGCGGCCTTGACGGCGTTTGCGACGAGGTTAGTTTCCGCCGCCATGCTCAGCACCTCGCTCAGGCGGTTGCCGCCGCCGCGGGGGGAGACTTCCATTATGTAGGTCTTGCCGTTTATACCGAGGCGCGTCTCGATATTATAAAGACCGGTGCCGAGACCGAGCAGCGTGATGAGCCGCTGGAGCTCGCCCCGCAGCTCCGCCTGCGCCCATGCGGGCATAGTCGACGGCCATGCGTAGGCCGCGGGGGTGTAGGGATTGTCGGCATGCGCGTCAAAGTGCTGCTCATCAAAGGAGCAGTAGCGCAGCACACCGTCAACGGAGAAGCAGTCGGTATCCGAGGAGAAGCCCTGCTGGGTGATGAACTCCTCGATTATAAAGTCGCCGCAGAGCGAAAAGGCCTTGGCGTGCTCTATCGCGGCGGGGAGCGCGGCGGGAGAATCCACGCGCGTGACGCCCTTGCTGCCGGCGGAGTCCACGGGCTTTACGATCATCGGCCAGCTGAAGCCGGCGGAGTCGGCGAGGGCTTCGGCGGGCTCGGTATAGCTCTTTGCCCAGGGGACGTTGAAGCCGTTTTCGGTGAGGAAGCGGCGGAAGCGCCCCTTATTCTGGAGAATAGACACGGCTTCATAAGAGCCGGCAAAGGGCAGACCGAGCTTTTCGGCCACATAGGCCGCGGTCACGACGCCGGGGTCGCAGGCGAAGGACATGATGCCGTCGATACCGAGCTCACGCGCGGTGCTGAGGACGGCGTCCTTATCTATAATGCTGACGTTGCAGTATTCATCGGAGTGCTTATGGGCGATGTTATCGGGCAGATAGTCACAGGTGATGACGTACAGCCCCAGCTTATGTGCCTCTTCTATGACGGGCAGCAGGTAGTGCGCGCCGCCTAAAAGCAGCAGCTTTTTCATGGGACAGGCTCCTTTCGCGCTCATTCGTCATAGCCCTGCTTCCGGCGGTAGAGCCGGTGCAGCGCGGGAAACAGGCACTTGACGGCGTTATTGATGCGGAAGCGCAGCGGCTTCGCTTTCAATAGCCTATTATATGGCGGACGGCGCAGCTCCTTGTCCTTTCCCTGCGTATAAAGAAGCTGAAATTTCCATTTGAGAATGTTGTCATCCACGAGGGAGAGAACGCCCGGATCGGTGACGTGGGGGCGGTAGGCTTCGAGCATCGCGACAGCGCCGGTCATGAAGCGGGTGAGCTTATCATAGCGGCCTTCGACGCCGCTGCTCCATGAGGAGTCGTTGCTGCATATACGGTAGGCGGACATGGTGCGGGCGATGAAGCGCACAGGGCCGTTATGGCGCAGCCATATGCCGTAGGGGTAATCGCCGAAGCCATATTCGGCAGCGACGTAGTAGAAATCGGGGGGATCGGCCAGAAGCGGAGTTTTGGCGAGGAGCGAGCTTGTGTGCCACGCGGTGTTCATGCCGGGGAGGATGTCCTCAAACTCAACGTCACAGTCCCCGCCGCGCTGCACGAGCTCCTCGTCCGCGCGGCCGCCTGCGCAGTAGTGCAGGAGCGTATTGTGGACACAGGCGGAATACTCCGGGTGCGCTTCGAGAAACTCGACCTGACGCTGGAGCTTGGTGGGGTCTGTCCAGTAATCGTCCCCTTCACAGAAGGCGACGTATTTGCCGCGAGCGTTCGGGAAGAACACGGCATAGTAGATGTCTATATCCTGCGAATACAGGTTCTTTTCCTGATAGAACGGGCGCACGATGTCCGGGTACTTCTCGGCGTACTCGCGGATGATCGCGGCGGTGCCGTCGGTCGAAGCGTCGTCGTTCACAAGCAGCTCAAAGGGGAAATCCGTCTGCTGGGTGACGATGCTCTCAAGCGCGTCGCGGATATATTCTTCGTGGTTATAGGCCGTACAGAGTACGGAAACGAGACAGTCTTTACTCATGATATGACCTCGGATAAATTATTCCTCTGCAGCGCGGCCGGTGAGGCGGCGGAGCACATCCAGCATGAAGCTGAAGCTGTCAATGCGGAAGATAACGGAGCCGCCGACATATATCGCAATGCCGAGCGGGACCTGGATAAGCAGAGTGAGCCAGTCGTTCAGCCCGAGCAGCCCGATCGGGTAGATGCAGATGCCCATCAGGCAGGCGAGCAGCAGCGCCGGGAGTATGTCCCGAAGCTGGCCGGAGAGCTTGTAACCGAGCAGCCGGCGGTTCGGCCATGCGTTTATGACGAGGGAGATGAGCCCCGAGATAAGCTGGCTCACCGCCACGGCATAGACGCTGATGTTCATCGCGGCGAAGAGCAGACCGATGCCGATAAGCTCCTTTATTATCTCAAGACGGAGAAATATCTCGCTGTGCCCCATCGCCTTGATGGCGTTGAGATTCGCGGTGTGCAGCGGGTAAAAGGCGTATACCGCGCAGAATATCTGCATGAACGGCACACAGGGCAGCCACTTTTCGGTAAGCAGGAGGCGGATGAGCGGCTCGGCGCACACGGCCATGCCCATCATGAGAGGCATCATGATATACGAGCTCGTCTTGATGGCGCGGCGCGTCATCTCGCGCACATGATCGCGGTTATCCTGCTCGGCGGAGAGCACGGGCAGCAGGACGCTGTCGATAGAGTAGTTGATGTTTTCGACGACGAGCACACAGAGCTGATCGCCCTTGTTGTAGTAGGCGAGGTCGGTCGAGGTATATTTCAGCCCGACGACGAGCTGTGAGAGCTTGAGATACACAGTGTCGAGCAGCGAGGAGGCGAGGAGCTTCCAGCCGTAGGACACGAGCCCGCCGAGGCGCTGGAAGGAGAACATACGCTTCGGCTTCCAGCCGACGGTCAGCCAGAGGATAACGGTGTTGACGGTCACGTTCAGAAGCTGCTGAGCCACGAGCGCCCATATCCCGAAGCCGCGGTAGGCCATCGTGATGCCGACGACGGCGGAGAACAGCGTCCCGCCGAGGGTGGAGAAGAAGAAGCGGCGGAACTGCATCGTCTTTGAGACGTAGGCCTGCTGCACGTTCTTGACGCCGGAGACGACGATCGTCAGGCCGAGCACGCGGATGACCGGGACAAGGTCGGGCGAGCCGTATATCCGGCTGATGAGCGGGGAAGCAAAGAACAGCCCGATATACAGCACAAGGCAGAAAGCAACGTTGAAGTAGAACACGGAGGAATAATCAAGATCGTCGGTGTCCTTCTTCTGGATGAGGGCGTTTGCCATGCCGCTGTCGACAAAGACCTGAAGAATGGAGGTGATGACGGTGATGAGGGCAATGGTGCCGTAGAGCTCAGGCTCAAGGATGCGCGCGAGCACGATGGACACGACAAAGGACACGACCTGTGCCCCGCAGCGCTCCATGAATCGCCATATCAGACTGGAAAAGACTTTTTTGTTATTCATATATATCCGTTCCGATTTTTATATTCCGCATGGCGGCGGATCGTAAAAGCTTAAATACTTCCTTCCGCGGCGGCCATTGCCTCAGCCAGACGCTTCTGCTCCTCGGTGAGAAATTCATGCTCAAGCGCAAGGAGGTCTTTTTTTCTGTCCCTGATCTTACGCACAGGAATCCCGGCATAGATGCTCCATGCCTCGGTATCCGCGTTCACAAACGAGAAGCAGCCGAAGGCGCTGCCCTCCGGGATGGTGACGCCGGGGAGGACGACGCTTGTGGAGCCGATGATGACGTGTCTGCCGATGTGCACGGGCTTGCTGATAACGTGCTTGTTCTTATCAGGTATCATGGGGCTTGTAAGCGTGGTGCCGGAGTAATCGTCACTCACGCTGTAGACGGAGATGCGCGAGGAGAGATTGGCAAAGTCGGAGATGAAGATCCCCGCTTCGCCGCCGTAAAGCGCGGAGTAGGCCGCGATGTGGATATAGCTGCCAAGCTCTATATGGCCGCTGAGAATGCAGAAGTCATCTATGCGGACATTGTCACCGATGCTGATATTTTGCGCACCGTATATGCTCGCGTGCCGGCTTATCTTGACGTTGCGGCCATACTTCTTCAGCCCAAGGGAGGATAATTCTTTTTCTGTGTAAAAACTGGTCATATTTTTCCCGTTTCTCTATAAATCTATAATTCTGCGGCAAGGCTGAACGACAGGATATGTTCAGCTCCTGTAACCGCGCATATGCCGGTACAGCTTATGCAGACCGGGAAAGAAGCTTTTGAGAAAATTGTTTACGCGGTACGAAAGGGGCTGCCTGCGCAGGATGGCGTCATACGGCGGCCGGCGTTGCTCTCTGTCCCGACCCTCGATATACATAAGCTCAAACTCGCGCTCGCGCAGCCAGTATTCTATTGAGCTTCTGAAACCCTCCGGTGCCGTCTTGAGCGCGCTCTCCAGAACCCTGCACTCGCCCTCGGTATACTTGCGGAGCTTTTCATACTGCCCGTCGACGCCGGTGCTCCACGCGCTCGGAGAACTGTCCAGCCGGTAAACGGACATGCAGCGGCCTATATAGTGTACAGGGCCGTTGAACATCATCCACAGGCCTATCGGATGGTCGAGGAACGCATGATCCCAGCCGATATGAAAGTATTCCGGAAGATCGGAAAACAACCATGCTTTTGCAAGGATCGAGCTTGTGTGCCAGCTGTATGAGGTGCCGCGGGCGATCTTATCGATATCGGGATCAAAGTCGTCATCGCGGCCGATAAGACGCTTGTCGGGAGAGTTGCCGAGACAGTAGTGGCGCATCGTATCGTGGACGCAGCCGGAATACTCCGGATGATCTTCCATGAAATCGACCTGACGCTGGAGCTTGGTCATGTCCGACCAGTAATCGTCCCCCTCGCAGAAAGCGATATACTTGCCGCGGGACTCGGCGAAGAGCACCGCTTCGTAGGCATTTTTATGCTGGGAATAGAGGTTGTCCTTCTGATAAAACGCACGGATGATGTGCGGGTATTTTTCCTCAAACTTGCGTATGATCGCGGCTGTGCCGTCGGTCGAGGCGTCGTCGTTCACGAGCAGCTCAAAGGCAAAATCCGTCTGCTGGTCGACAATACATTGAAGCGTCTGCGCGATATACTCTTCATGATTATACGCCGTACACAGGACGGACACCATGCACTCGTTTCCTGCCACAGACACACCTCCGATACGAAAAGAATAAATACAAATTCATTATATTATACAGCGGATGCGGTCTTATTTCAACATAAATGTGTGAAGGACATAAAAATCCGCCGGAGCATATGCTCCGGCGGTATAATGACGGGGTAAGTATTACAGAAACGCTCACATGATTTTCGGAAGAGGGAAGCGGTCGGCCTCGCGGCACTCGTCCGCCCATTCGAGAATGGCGTTCAGGACTACCGTGTGCTCTGACAGGGCCTCTTTCATTTCTTCCTGAGAAGCTTTGAGTTCTTCCTGAGAAGCTTTGAGTTCTTCCTGAGAAGCTTTGAGTTCAGCGATGTCGGCTTTCATGCCGGCAACGTCAGTCTTTAGCCCGGCAACGTCAGTCTTTAGTCCGGCAACGTCAGTCTTTAGGCCGGAGATATCTGCCTGCATTACCTCAAGCAGCTGTAAAATTCTTTCTTCGTTGGTCGCGGTCACATTCTCGCCTCCGATCTTGTCGCAATAAGCATAGCACAAAGGGTGACGGATTGCAAGGGCAAACAAGTACAAAAAACTCCTGCCGGAGCGTATGCTCCGGCGGAGGAATGATGCGGTTTACTTTGCAAGCTCTGCCGCGGTCTTGGCCGCGACGGTCGCGTTATTGAGGACAAGCTTGATGTTGCTCTCAAGGCTGTCACCGCCGGTCAGCTCGACCACGCGGGCGAGCAGGAACGGAGTGGTCTCCTTGCCGTGGACGTGCTGTTCCTTTGCCTCGGCAAGCGCCTGATCGATGGCCTTGTCGATGACGTCCTTGTCCATGGCGTACTGCTCAGGGATGGGATTGGTGACGAGCATGCCGCCCTTGTAGTTGAGCTCGCGCTGGGCGCGGAACATTGCGGCCAGCTCCTCAGGGGAGTCAACGCGGTAGTCGACACCGAAGCCGCTCTTGCGGGTGTAGAAGGCGGGGAGCTCATCCGTGCCGTAGCCGATGACGGGAACGCCCTTGGTCTCAAGATATTCAAGAGTCAGACCGAGGTCAAGGATGGACTTTGCGCCGGCGCAGACGACCATGACGGGGGTCTGGGCAAGCTCCTCAAGGTCGGCGGAGATGTCCATAGTGACCTCAGCACCGCGGTGCACGCCGCCGATGCCGCCGGTGGCAAAGACATTGATGCCTGCCATGTGGGCGATGATCATGGTGGTGGTGACGGTGGTAGCGCCGTCCGCTCCGCGCGCGACGAGTGCGGGCAGATCGCGGCGGCTGGCCTTGGCGACGCCGCGGCCGGTCTTGCCGAGGTACTCGATCTCCTCATGGCTCAGACCTGCCTTGAGGCGGCCGCCGATGACGGCGATGGTCGCGGGGACTGCGCCGTTATCACGAATGGTATGCTCGACGAGAAGCGCGGTCTCGACGTTCTTGGGGTAGGGCATACCGTGGGAGATGATGGTGCTCTCAAGAGCAACGACGGGGCGGCCTTCATCGAGGGCGGCCTTGACTTCGGGGGAAATGTCCAGATACTTGTTCATAATTCTGCTCCTTTGCTGATTTTTATAAAAAAGCTGAGCTGCCGTAATTACTTTTATACGGCTCACAGACGGTAGTGTACCTATGTCGTGAAACCACATCATAACAGAAAAGCCCGGTAAATGCAATACCCTGCTGCGCTTTGCGCAGCAGGGTCAGTCTGTCAAAGAACAGCGTATTACATCAAGCGGGAACAGCACATTTTAAGCAACTGTTGAAAAAACGAGCAAAAAAGCAGAAAAAGTCGGAGCTATTCCAGCTCCATGTTGCTAACTTTTTCAGATTCATGCATGCAAATTTAAGCGTGACCCAGTTTGTGACCCGAGCCAAGCCTCTGTGATGCGTATAACGCATAGCGTGTTTTTCTTTAGCGTCCCCGAATACGCGCTCTATGCTCTCCTTACGCTTTGCGTACAGGGCTTTGCCGCGTTCGGTCTTGCGGAGCTGCTCCACTAAGTCCAGATACTCCGACCATATATGACGCTGCACCATCTTCTGCCCTTTTTCATTCGCTCCGCATTCACTACGCCGCGGACAATTTCGGCATTCAGACGGGGTGCTTCGGTATATTCTCTTCCCGTCTCTGTCAGTTGTAGTATGACGCAGTGGCTTTCCGTGAGGGCAGGTCAAGGTGTCTGTTACTACATCATATTTGTACTCCCAAGGTCTGAAATGTCCTTTTGCGGTTTTTGCTTGAGTATACGGTAAGATGGGGATCCTGCTGTCGTCTAGTATTTTCTTTGCTATCCACGGCGTCTTATACCCCGCGTCCATTACGATGAATTGTGCTTCGTCAAATCTGCCGGTTACTTTGTCATATACCGCATCCCATGCCACGCTGTCGCTCACATTGCCTGCTGTTACCTCTACCGCCAGTACCATTCCGTTCTTGTCACAGGCTGTATGCGCTTCATATGCAAACTGCCGTTCATGCTCTCCTTTTACGAACATGCC
>CAKTPR010000046.1 GCA_934591725.1 uncultured Oscillospiraceae bacterium | reverse complement strand
TCCTCCGCCGGTTACATCTACCCCTCCATGTGGCTGATGGAAAACTACGACGGCAAGAAGATCTCCGACCTCTCCAACGTCATTCCTCTTGACTCCGGCTACGGCACCGCATTCTCCTACGCTGCTGCTGAGCAGGTCGACATCATCGTCTGCTACGCTGATGGCCGCTGCGACTACGAAGCCAGCTGGATGCTCCCCACCGATCAGCAGGATGAGACCGGCAAGCAGGGCATGGGCCGTTCCGACAGCATCTGGAATGAGCTGAATGTCATCGGCGTCACCGAGGGTATCTACAATGACACCGTCGCTGTCTCCAAGGAGAGCCAGTACTACACTCCTGAGCTCGTCGCAGCTCTGCAGGATTGCTTCATCAACATCATCAACACCGATGAGGGGCAGGCGATCTTCTCCGTCTACGGCCACACCGGCTATGCCAAGGCTGTTGACTCCGACTATGACGGCGCCCGCGCAGCTCTGACCGCATCCTCCGGCTGAAAGCTCAAAGCAGTCCGTTCTTTTCTTCCACCATCGCTTCTATTACAAACTCTTTGGCCCCCGGCATATAGCAGCCCCCCATTTGCCATACTTGTCTGACAAATGGGGGGCTGTTCAAATCTTCGGGGGCATTTTTACTTTTCCTTTTTCTCCTGCCGGAGTATTCTTCTGCGGCGGTTGATATAGCGCTCAAGCTCACCGCCATTTATGAACTCTGCCAGCACATACTGCTCAAAGGCCGGGACAGTGCAGGAATAGAAGCCGAGACGGCGCGTGTACTCCGCCATCAGCTCCTCCGGCAGCACCATGTACGCCGTGCGCATCGCGGGTGCAAGGGTCTTTGAAAAGGTGTTGACGTATATCACCCGCTCCGGTGCAAGAGAATAGATCGTGTCGATCTGCCGCGTGACCGAGGAGAACTCCGAATCGTAATCGTCCTCGACGATGTACGCCCCGTGCGCCCTTGCCCAGCGCGCGTACTCATGCCGCTTGCTGGCAGAGGCGGTCACGTGGCTCGGATAGCTGTTGAACGGCGTCACGTGCAGTACCCCCGCCGTGCAGCCCGAAAGCTCGGCCGAGATTATCCCGTCCTCACCCATCGCAAGCTCCGTGCACTCCACGCCGTTTGCCTCATACACCCGGCGTATCACCTCATAGCACGGCTTTTCCAGCGCGAATCCGCGCTCCCCGCCGAGCAGCTGCGCGATCAGCGAGTACAGATATTCCGCGCCTGAGCCGATGATGATCCGCTCCGGACTTACGGCGACACCGCGGCTGCGCTCAAGATACGCCGCTATCGCCGCGCGCAGCTCCGCGCAGCCGACTCCCGGCGGCTTCATCAGTATGCGCCGGTCGTACTCCGTCAGCACCCGGCGCATCACCTTCGCAAGCACAGAGAACGGAAAGTCCTCCGGTACGCGCAGGGGCGCGGCATCCTGCACCGGCAGCGCGTGGGATGGCGAAGTCTCCGCCCTGCCGCCGAAGGCCGCAAAGTATCCGCTGCGCTCGCGCGCCTCGGCGTAGCCCTCGTCGACCAGCAGCGCATAAGCGTGCTCGACCGTTATCAGGCTCACGCCGAGCTCCCCCGCGAGCAGCCGCTTTGACGGCAGGCGCTCGCCGTACTTGACGCTGCCGCGGGCAATGTCCCGCCGCAGCTGGTCATACAGCTGCATATACGCGCTCACCCCGGAGCTTTTGTCTATCTGGTATTTCATCTGGTTATATAATTCTTTCCTTATCTGACAGTATCGGCAATGCCAGATTTATAATATAATCCTTTTTGAAATAAGTCAAGACGGAGTCAACATGAAGCGTATAGTAAGCATACAGGACATATCCGATATCGGCAAATGCTCGCTGACGGCGGCGCTGCCGGTCATATCCGCCATGGGCGTCGAGTGCGCCGTGCTGCCAACGGCGGTGCTCTCCGCGCACTCGCAGTTCGAGGGCTTTACCTTCCGCGACCTGACGGACGAAATGACCGCGGCTGCGGAGCACTGGAAGCGTCTCGGCCTGCGCTTTGACGCGGTATATACCGGCTATCTCGGCTCGCCCCGTCAGGTGGACGTCGTCCGCCGCTTCTTTGACGACTTCGGCAAAGGCGCAAAGATCATCGTCGACCCCGCGATGGCGGACTTCGGGCAGCTCTATTCCGGCTTTGACGCGGACTTCCCGCGCGAGATGGCGCGGCTGTGCGAAGGTGCGGACATCATCCTGCCGAATATCACCGAGGCCTGCCTTCTGCTCGGAGCCGAGTACTGCGAGGAGTACGACCGTGAGTATATCCGCTCCCTCCTGCGCGGCCTTGCGGGGCTCGGTGCATCCGTCTGCGCGATAACCGGCGTGAGCTTTGAGGAAGATAAGCTCGGCGTCGTCTCTTACGATACCGCGAGCGGCGAATATTTCAGCTATTTCCGGGAGCGCTGCCCCGGCGTGTTCCACGGCACGGGCGACCTCTTCGCCTCGACCGTCGCTGGCGCTGTGCTGAATGGCTGGAGCATCCCCGACGCCTTGGCGCTTGCCGCGGACTACACTCTTGAGTGCATCAAATACACCATTGCTGATAAAAACGCCAATTGGTACGGTGTGAACTTCGAGCAGGCCATACCTTATCTAATTCACCGGCTTGGAAAATAAACTAACGGCGCGCCGAAAAATATGACGGCGCGCCGAGATATTTTTATCCGTCCCAAAGGGACACAATTTATCCTTTTATTATCGGCTGTATCTGCCAGCCGCGCAGCGCAGCTTCGACCGTCTGGTCGATAAGCCCGAAGTCCGATTGCAGTGAGCGCGGCTTCTTCGCCGCGTCGTCCTGCCGGAACGGGACGAAGTACACATTCCGGCGGTTGAGGAGCTTGCCGATGTTCTCCGCCGAACCGGAAAGGCCGTCGTTTGTCGAAAAGGCTATCACAAGCGGCCTGCCGTTTCGCAGGTGCGCCTTTGCCGCCATCGTGACGGCAGTATCGGTCACGCCGTTTGCGAGCTTTGCAAGGGTGTTCCCCGTGCAGGGCGCTATGACCATCGCCTCCATCGGCTCGCGCGGGCCGAGCGGCTCCGCCTCGGCTATGGTAGTCACGACGGCGCGCCCGGTTATCTGCATCAGGCGCTTGATGTTCTCCGAGGCCGCGCCGAAGCGGCTGTCCGTCTCCGCCGCGTTTTCGCTCATTATCGGGATAAGCTCATATTTTTCCGTGAGCCTTTCCGCCTCCTCGAACACCCGGCTGTATGTACAATATGAGCCGCACATCGCAAACCCTATTCTTTTTTTGTTCTCCATGCTCATTCATCCCCCTCGCTGATGACCGTGTATATCGTCTCCCTCATAAGCTCCGCCGCGGTGTAGGGAGCATAGACCCCCGGCAGCCCCGGAGCCGCAAGCACCGGCAGGCCAAGGCTTCTCGCCTGCTCCGCGTCAAAGCCGCCCGGCGGCGAAGCCAGCTCCAGCAGTACGGCGTCAGGCCGCAGCAGCGCAAGCAGATCATCCTCCAGCACCCGCGCTGGGACGGTGTTCGCGACGAAGTCGAACTCCTCCGCCTGCTCGTATATCCCGTCAAAGTCGCAGCTGTCGAGTCCGAGCGCGCGTGCCATGGCACGGTCTCCGTCCTTGCGCGCGGCGACGGTGACGAGCGCACCGAGGGCGTACAGCCGCAGCGCGAGTATCTTGGCCACCCGACCCCAGCCGGTCACAAGCACGCGGCTGCCCCAGAGGCAGCGCTCGCCGCTTTTCATCATGAGCTCCGCCGCGCCCTCCGCGGTAATGGCTGCGTTCCCGACGGCGAAGTCCCGCCGCTGCATCAGGTCGACTACCTGTAATCCAGCGCGCACCGCACTGACAGCAGTGCTCTGGCTGAGCTTCCCTCCGCACAGCACCTGCCCCGGCCACAGCGCCGAAATGATCTCCTCAAGCCTCAGCTGCTCCGATGAGTACGGCGCGTTGAGTACGCTGCCGCGCTCCGCCGGAGTCGGCAGTATCACCCAGTCTGCGCCGTACACGCAGCCCTGCAGGCAGCCCGCTTTGGGTATCTCCTTCGGCAGCTCCGCCTTTTCCAGTGCATAGGTATAGACCCTGTGCCCGTCGCCCTCAAGCAGCGCGCATAGCCACGCGGAGCGCCGGTCGCCTCCGATGACAGCGAATTTCATAGGCACCACCTCCAAACCAGTGTATTCCGCAGCGGCGGCGATGGTGATTGACCAAGCCCAGCAGACATGTTAGAATAGAAACACCATCAACCGGAAAGCAGGTCACACAGCCATGAGCAGAGCAGACGAAATATTCATTCAGAACTGCCGCGATATCCTTGATAACGGCATATGGGACACCGACCGCCCTGTACGCCCGAAGTGGGACGACGGCCAGAGCGCGCACACGATAAAGAAATTCGGAATAATAAACCGCTATAACTTGGCCGAGGAGTTCCCCATACTCACGCTCCGCCGCACCTATTGGAAGTCCGCAATAGACGAGCTGCTGTGGATATGGCAGCTCAAGAGCAACAACGTCCATGATCTGCGCACCCGCGTGTGGGACGCATGGGCAGATGAAAACGGCTCCATCGGCAAAGCCTACGGCTATCAGCTCGGCGTGAAGCACCACTACCCGCAGGGAGACATGGATCAGGTGGACAAGGTGCTGTGGGATCTGAAGCACAATCCCGCCTCCCGCCGCATCATGACGAATATATATAACTTCGCCGACCTCTCCGAGATGGCGCTCTACCCCTGCGCCTATTCGATGACCTTCAACGTCACCGGCGACAGGCTCAACGCCATTCTCAACCAGCGCTCGCAGGACATGCTCACCGCGAACAACTGGAACGTCGTGCAGTATGCGGCGCTGACGATGATGTTCGCGCAGGTATCGGGGCTCAAGCCGGGCGAATTCATCCACGTCATTGCAGATGCGCATATATATGACAGGCACATCCCGGCAGTCGAGGAGATAATAAAGAACGAACCGAAGCCCGCTCCGAAATTCATCATCGACCCCGCCGTCGACGATTTCTATAAATTCACGCGCGACAGCTTCAGCATGGAAGGCTATGAGTATTCCGACTTCAAGGGGACTATCCCCGTCGCGGTGTAAGGCCATGGAAGCAATAGTCGCGGTATATTCAGACTGGGGCATCGGCAGCGGCGGGACGCAGCCCGTTGTGCTCAAGGCCGACCGCGCCCACTTCAGAGAGCTGACGGACGGCGCAGCCGTCATCGTCGGTCGGAAAACTCTTGGCGATTTCCCCGGCGGCAGACCGCTCAAGGGGCGGCACAACATCGTCGTCACCCGGCAGGATATTGAAGTCCCCGGCGCACAGGTCGCGCACAGCACCGAGGAGGCGCTGACGCTGGCGGCAGAATATGAGCGCTGCCTTGTTATCGGCGGCGCGTCGGTCTACCGGCAGTTCATGCCGTATCTCGACACGGTACATATCACGAAAATAGACCTCGCCCCGCAGTCCGACAGTTATTTTGAAAACCTCGATTCTTCCCCCGACTGGGAGCGTATCGATGAAGAGCGCTGGCAGAGCGAAGGCGATATACGCTACTGCTTTGTCACGTACAAGCGGCGCGCATAGATACAATACACCGCCCCGGTTCCCAAGAGTAATGGGAACCGGGGCGGTGTATTTTACGCTTCAGATATGAAGTCCATATTTATCCGGTCACTCACGCGGCTTGCGCTGCCTGCGGAGAGCCTCGCGGTCATTCTTTGCGTTGAGCGCTGTTCCGGCAAGGAAGCCGATCTCACCGACGCGCTCCCGACTGTCCTTCAGCGTCATTTCCCACGGCGCGTACCAGATGCGGTTTTCCGGATCGCGTCTGCAGCCGTCGAGCATTTTGGCGTAGGCGGCGCGGGGCTCTTCGGAATCCGCTCACTCGGTCAGCGTCTCTATCTCCTCGTCCGTCATCGGGCGCAGAAGCATTCTCTTTGTTTTGATCTCAGTCTTTTTCATTTTATCTCCTTTCCTCTGAACCGAAGCGGCACCGGGGACACGCCATAATAAGCTGCCAGCGCCGTGAACTCCCGGCGGAATGCCGCCAGCAGCTCCTCATCCGTCAGCTTCAGATGCCCCGTGTTCGCCATGATCGCAAGCCCATAGGAATAATATGCCATGTCCTGATGCAGCCTGCGCGCCGTCTCCTCAGTGTAGCCGTACTCGTTCACGATAGCCGCGATGATATCGCTGAGCAGCACATCATTCTTATACTGCTCAGGCTGCACGCCGTCCAGATAAAGCCAGCGGAACAGATGCTTTTCCTCCGCCGCAAACTTCACAAAGCCGATGCCGAAGCTGCTGTAATGGCTGTGCTCCCTGTAACAGCTGCCGTCAGCGTCAAGGATGTTGATCCACTCTCGCACGTGCTGCATGTGCAGCTCTATCGCCCGCTGCGTCATGGCATCTTTCAGCTCATCCATGCTCCTGAAGGACAGATATATCGGCTGGGTCGAGCAGCCCAGCTTCTTTGCCACGCTGCGCGCGTTTAGCTCCGCCGCGCCGCCCTCCCGCAGCACCTCGACCGCTGCGTCTACGATTTCCTCTCTGGGCACCTTTTTTACCGCGGGCATTTCTTCACCTCTACAATAACGTATGTTATCGATAACGTGTGTTATTATAGTTCCGGCATACCCGTTTGTCAAGCGGAATCAAAGTATTGCCATTTAACCGCGTTGGTTGTAAAATAGTCATACATTTAACTATACTGAAAGGTACAGTGCAGACATGGAAAACAAGCTTATACGCAGCAAGTGGTTCCTATATCTGACAGAGTTTTTCGCCGGGATGTCCGTCATGGCGGTCGAGCTCGGCGCGAGCCGGCTGATGGCGCCGTATTTCAGCTCGTCACAGATAGTGTGGACGGTCATAATCGGCGTGATAATGATCGCCATGGCGCTGGGCAATATCTGGGGCGGCAGCATGGCGGACAAGAGCAAGTCCCCGGACAGGCTCTACCGCCGCGTCATCATCGCCGCGATATGGATCGCGCTCATCCCGTTCGCCGGACGCTGGCTGATTGTCGGCATCTCCGGGCTGCTCGCAGCCTTCATCACGAAGAACTTTCTGGTCTGGGCGGCTTTCGCGGCCTGCCTTGTGATATTTGCCTTTCCCTGCGTCCTGCTCGGCACGGTAACGCCGTCGCTGACGAAGTTCACTGTCGATAACCTTGACGACACCGGCAAGACCGTCGGCCGCCTCAACGCGCTCAACACGATCGGCAGCATCATCGGCACCTTTGTCCCGACCTTTATCACCATCCCCGCCGTCGGCACTGCGGCCACGTTCCTCATCTTCTCAGGAGTCCTCGCCGCGATAGGCATCGCCTATTTCATCTTCGAGCGCCGCCGCACCATCCCCGGCATCATCGCCGTCGTGCTCATCATTGCGCTCTGCTTTGCCCTGCCGGGCTACAGCTTCGCTTTCTGGGAAAACGACCTCGCCCTTGAGGACGAATCGATATACAACTACCTCCAGGTAAAGGACGATGAACACCAGACCCTGCTGTCAACGAATGTCCTCTTCGGCGTGCAGTCCGTGCAGATAAAGGACTCGGAGCTTACCGGCATGTACTATGACTATGCCCTCGCCGCCCCCTGCATGGCGGGCATGGACGGCAGCAATAACGACGGCAGCAGCGTCATGATCCTCGGCATGGGCTCCGGTACCTTCGCAAGCTGCTGCGCGCGGTACTTCCCAGGAACGGCCGTCATGGGCGCGGAGATAGACAGCAAGATCGCGGACATCGCCTATGATTACTTCGGCCTGCCGGATACTGTCGAGGTCGCCGTTGCGGACGGACGCGCGTACCTGACCGCGTCGGAGGAGAAGTTCGACGTCATCATGGTCGACGCGTATCAGGACATCACTATCCCCTTCCAGCTTTCGAGCCGTGAATTCTTCACAGAGGTGTCAAAGCACCTCAAGCCTGAGGGCGTCATGGTCGTGAACCTCAACATGACCTCGCGCGAGAACGGCTCGATAAACGAGTACCTGTGCGACACGATGGCAAGCGTGTTCCCGTACGTCTACCTTGCCGACGTCGCGGGCAACACTAACACTGAGGTCTTCTGCACGAATTCCGACACTCTGCCTGAGCGCTTTGCCGAAAGCCGCGCGGCGCTCCAGAACCCGCGCTACGCCGCAATGATGGACACGGTCGCAGGTATCCTCACTGAGTACGAGGGCGGTGAGCATATCCTGACCGATGATAAAGCACCTGTCGAGGTGCTCGGTATGCGTGTGCTCGACGAGCTCATTGCGGATGAGCTTGACTATTACAGAGAATATTTCCGCTCCGGCAGCATCGCCGACCTGCTGGGCGCGTGAGCGCGCGGTATCATAAAGTATAAAAGCTCCTGCACGTGGCAGGAGCTTTTAATATTACTTTTCAGAAGCTGAGCTCACCCTTGATGAGTCCCGCACCGACGGCGAAGAACTCGCGCAGGGCATAGTGCGTGAAGCCGTAGCCCGTGGAGGGCGCGGATATGCCGCTGAAATTCAGCGCCGACACGTGCCGCGCCGTCGCAAGCGCGCGGAAGATGTGGAAGTCGTTCGTGACGATGCCGATGTTCTCCGCCCTCTCAGGCAGCAGCTTCAGGCTGTTTTCGATATTGGTCAGCGTGCTGGTGGACTTGTCCTCGATGAGCAACCGCTCCGGTTCGATGCCGTAGTTTATGAGGTAGCGCCGGATGCACTCGGCCTCGCTGATGCCCTCGTCGTCGCCCTGACCGCCGGACGCAATGCAGACAGTATCGGGGTTTGCCATGAGATATTCCGCCGCCGCGTCGATACGCTGCGCGAGCGCGCCGCTCGGCTGCGTGCCGTTGACCTTCGCTCCGAGGACTATTATGCAGTCAAGCCCCTCTTCGGGCTTCACGAACGCGCCGGAGCAGATGAAGCACTCCGCGAACACGAACACCGCAAAGCCCACGGTAATGCAGATATGGACTATCTTCAAAAGCCCGTCCGAAAACGGCAGCGGCTTTCCGGTGCGTATGCTGCGGTCAAAGATCGCAAAGCGCGCGATGCACGCAAGCCCCGCCAGCAGCCACAAAAACAGCAGCGACTGCCCGAAGCGCACGGCAAAGCCCATGCCGAAATAATACAGCAGGCAGAGGATACCGAAGATCAGTATGAGGGTATTTATAACGCGGCTGTGTTTCATATCGCCGCCTCCTTATTTCAACGTCTTTCTTTTATAGACGGTAAAAAATGTAAAAAGTGCCGCATAACTTTTTATTTTTACTTTATCATATAAGTGCGCCGATGTCGATATCCGGCAGAATTGTTGACTTTATGTACACAGTTAGGATATAATATCTTCAAATGTCAACATGCTTGGAGTCAGTGTATGCAGCTCGTTTTTCTCGGTATCGTCTTTCTTGTGATCGTTATCCTCCTCGCGCTCCGCCGTCCGCTCTATCAGGCCATACTCGGCGCGCTCATCGCGGCGGCGCTGCTCTACCGCATCCCGCCGAGGGCGATACTGAGCCAGACCGTGCGGGTGTTCACCGATTGGAACTCCTTTTCGGTGCTCGTCTCGCTCTATCTCATCACCTATCTCCAGCGGATGCTCGAAGCGCGCAGCCAGATAAAGCTCGCGCAGCTCGACCTCAACGGGCTTTTCCACAACCGTCGCGTGAACGCCGCGGGTGCTCCGCTCTTCATCGGGCTGCTGCCCTCCGCCGCGGCTATGATACTCTGCGCGGATATCGTGAAGGACTCGACCGACGGCTATCTTGACCCTAAGGAACAGGCCTTCGTCACAAGCTGGTTCCGCCATATCCCGGAGAGCACGCTCCCAACCTACACGGGCGTGCTGCTGATGGCGAGCCTGTCCGGGCAGCCGCTCAGTCGGTTCATGCTTGGGATGATAATACCGATGCTCACTCTTGCCCTTGTCGGGTACTTCCCGTATTTTCTCCGTCTGCCGCGCGACCCCGGCACTCCGCGCAGCGAAAACCGCGCCCGCGACGCGCTGAACCTCATAAAGCACTTGTGGTCGCTGCTGCTGATACTGGTGCTGATACTGGCCTTTGACTTTCAGGTCGTGACGGCGGTGCTCACGGTCATCGTCCTCGCGGCCTTCGCGTACCGCTTCAGCTTCGCGGAGCTGAAAGGCTTCATCGTCAGCGCCTTCGAGGTGAAGCTGCTGCTCAACACCTTCCTCATTCTCGTGCTCAAGGAGTTCATCTCCTACACCGGTGTGCTCACCCTGCTGCCGTCTGTGCTCTCGACGCTGCCGATCCCGGCGTGGCTCGTGTTCGCGCTGATGTTCTTCGTCGGCAGCATAATAAGCGGCAGCAACGGCATCATCGCCCTCGGCACGCCCCTGGCCTTTGCCGCGATCGACGGCGGCATACCGCTGATGGTGCTGCTCATGTGCATGTGCCACGCGGCAAGCCTTATCTCGCCGGTACACGTCTGCCTCGTTGTCGCGTCGGATTACTTCAAGATTACCATGGGGCAGCTCATCCGCAAGACCATCCCCGCGTCCCTTGTGTTCGCGCTGCTGATGATCGGCTACTATCTGCTGCTGACAGTTATAATGTAATGGCCGTCCAGATAAATATGTAAAAAGCAAACTTTTTAGGTTTGCTTTTTTGCTCTTCACATGGTATATTGAAGTCAGGTATTTTCGGAAACCGAATATTTTAACGCCAGATACAGAAAGGAAGATGACCGTGAATAAGCTGAAGAAAACACTGTCCGTGCTGCTCATCGCAGCTTTCATGCTCAGCGCTGCCGGGTGCAGCATGATCGATTACAAGAAGGCCGAAAAGCTTAAGAACGACGGCGACTATGCCGCCGCGCAAGAGATGTATATCGCCCTCGGCGATTATAAAGACAGCGCGGAGCTTGCCGACGAATGCGGCTATCAGCTCGCAAAGGCCGCGTATGACAGCAGGGATTATGAGACTGCCGCCGGTCTTTTCGATAAGCTCGGCAGCTATAATGACTCCGCAGAGCTCAAGCAGGATTGTGACGATCATATACTCACTGCAAAGCTCGTCGGCAAGTGGGTGTCCGGCAGCGTGGATATAGCAGAGCTTGTGCAGGCTGTTTTTGACGCGCTCTCCGGGAGCATGGATGTCACCGCACTGGCCGCCAACTGCGATTTCAGCAGCTGTGTCCTCGTGCTCAAGGCCGAGTTCACTGACAGCGGAACATTCATTCTGGGCTACGATGCCTCCGCCTTTGTCGATCCGTTTCTTGCCGCTCTCAAGGACGGTTTTCAGATAACGATGGAGGATACGCTGCGGCAGTCCCTGGCCGATAACGGCATTTCGATGGAGGAGGCCGAGGCCTATTACGGTACTTCCGATATCGATGAAATGTTTGCCGCCGAGATGGGGATCTCCATCGGGGATTATTTTGACTCCCTTGTCTCCCGCGACGCGCTCGTATCGATGTATGATTCGATGAGTTTCACCGGCGCGTACAGCGTCGAAAACGGCGATATCACCCTCACCTTCGGCACCGAGTCTGAGACCGCCGCCTACGACAGTGACAGCGACAGCTTCTCGATGAGCGGAGAAGGACTGACCGAGGGCGAAATTACCTTTACCCGCGAGAATGCCTGACATAAAACCGCACATAAGCATCGTTCCCCCGCGGCGTCCGTTCGGATGCCGCGGGGGATCAGTCTTTATATCACTCTCACGCGGAGCACGTCGCTCATCGCGCGGATCGATGCGGCGGTCTCTTCGCCTATCTTCTCGCCGAGGTCGACGATCGTGTATGCGTACTCGCCGCGCGGCTTGTTTATCATGTGCTCGACGTTTATGTTCAGGTCACTGATGTAGTCGAGGATGCGCGTGATCATTCGCGGCACGTTGCGGTGAATGACGCACAGGCGGCACACGCCCATGCGGCTGAGCGTCGCATCCGGGAGGTTCACAGAGTTCTTTATGTTGCCGTTTGCAAGGTAATCGTACAGCTCCTGCGCTGCCATCTCCGCGCAGCGGTCTTCGCTCTCAGGTGTGCACGCGCCGAGGTGCGGCATCGCGATAACGTTCGGTGCCTTGAGTATCACCTCGTTCGGGAAGTCCGTCACGTATTTTGCGACCTTCCCGCTCTTCAGCGCCTCCGTCATCGCATAGTCGTCCACGACCTCCGCACGCGATTCGTTCACGATGCGCACTCCCTGCTTCATCTTCGCAAAGGCGGCAGTGTCGAACATGTGGTGCGTCGTCTCCGTATAGGGGACGTTGATGCTTATATAGTCGCAGTTTTCGTATATCGTCTCGATCCTCTCCGCGCGGATGACCTCGCGTGAGAGCCGCCACGCCGCATCTACCGACATGAATGGGTCATAGCCGTAGACCTCCATGCCCAGCTCCAGCGCGACGTTTGCGACCAGCGCGCCGACCGCGCCGAGCCCGACCACGCCGAGGGTCTTGCCCAGAAGCTCAGGCCCCGCAAAGGTCGACTTGCCCTTTTCCACCAGCACGGGTATCTCATCGCCGCGGTCGGCGATGGAGCGCACCCAGTCGATGCTGCCGAGAATGTCGCGCGAAGCCATGACGAGCGAGCATATCTCCTGCTCCTTGACGGCCTCGGCGTTCGCGCCGGGGCTGTTGAAGACGACTATGCCGCGCTCGGCGCACTCCTCTGTCGGGATGTTGTTGTAGCCCGCGCCCGCTCTCGCTATGCCGAGCAGGTTCTCCCCGAAGTCATAGCCGTGCAGATCGGCGCTGCGTATAAGCAGCCCGTCCGGGTCTTCTACCGCCGCGCCGACCTCGCAGCCGCGCTTTTCCAGCACCCCGATGCCCTGACCGGAGATCGTGTTCATTGTCTTTATCTTAAACATGGTGCCCTGCTTCAAACTCCTTCATATATTCGACGAGTGTCTTCGCGCCCTCGACCGGCATCGCGTTATAAAGCGACGCACGCATACCCCCGGCAAGCTTGTGTCCCTTGAGGTTCAGCAGCCCTCTTTCGGATGCGCCCTTTATGAACTCCGCGTCAAGCCCGCCGTCCCCCGTGCGGAAGGTGACGTTCATATAGCTGCGCGAATCCGCCTGCGCGTGCGCCTTGAAAAGCCTGCTGTTGTCAAGGAAGTCGTAGACTATCCCCGCGCGCTCGTGTCTCAGCTCCTCCATTGCCCTGACGCCGCCCTGCGCCGTCACCCAGTCGAGCGTCAGCGAGAGCATATATATGCACCAGCACGGCGGTGTGTTGAGGAGCGAGTCGTTATCTATCATCGTCCTATAGCTCATTATCTGCGGCGTATACGGCAGCTCGCGCCCGGCAAGCGCCTTGTCTATTATCACGACCGTCAGCCCAGCAGGAGCCATATTCTTCTGTGCCCCGGCGTAGATGAGCCCGTATTTTGACACGTCCACGTATCTTGAGAGTATATCAGAGGACATATCGCACACCATCGGTGCGGGAGCTTCCGGGACGTACTGCCACTCCGTACCGTAGACGGTGTTGTTCGCGCAGTAGTAGAAGTACTTCGCCCCGTCGGAGAAGCTCAGTTCGCTCTGCGCGGGTATGCGGTCAAAGCCCGTCCCGGCGGTCGATGCGGCGATGTGTACCACGCCGTACTTCTCCGCTTCCTTTGCCGCCTTGTTCGAGAAGTTGCCTGTCACGGCGTAGTCCGCCGTGCCGCCCTCGATGAGGTTCATCGGTATCGCGGCAAACTGCGCCGTCGCTCCGCCCTGCAATAGCAGTATCTCGTGCGTGTCTGGCACTTCCATCAGCGCCCTGAGCTTTGCCTTTGCGCCGTCGTGTATCTCCTGAAACAGCGCGCTGCGGTGGCTCATCTCCATCACGGACATTCCGCTGCCGTGGTAGTTCAGCAGCTCCGCCGCCGCCGTTCTGAGCGCGGACTCCGGCATGACCGACGGCCCCGCCGCAAAATTATATACCTGTTCTCTTTCCAATTGTATCACCCTTTGAGAATATTCCAAAACGTCAGCCGTCTATATTGCGGCTTCACCTTGGCTCTCCCAGCGGGAGAGGCAAGTAGGTTCGCAGCAACGCCTCAAGTCCTCCGCCTCTTGGCTCTCCCTCTGGGAGAGCTGTCAGCCGTAAGGCTGACTGAGAGGGTTTGCATCGCAGTCAATACTTATAAGGCCATTCTAACGTTTTGCCCCGCAACTGTCAATCGAGGATATCCCCAATTCTTCGACCGCCGCCCCCCGGCAATTTGTGCGTTAGTCTATTATCTCCCCGGTCAGCAGCTCGCCGTCCACGCCGGTGATGCGCACCTGCTTTATGCTGCCGCGCAGCTTCTCCCCCGGCGCTTCGACGCGCAGATAGGTGTCGCTGTGGCCGCTGAAGCCGTCGCCCTCCGCCGTCTCGAACAGCACCGGCAGCGTCTGCCCAAGGCTGCTTTCCATGAACTCGCGGTGCATCTTATCAGCAATGCGCTGCGCCTCGTGCGCGCGCTTGGCCTTGACGGCGTTGCTCAATTGCCCCTCCATCCTGTCCGCCGGTGTTCCGGGGCGGCGGGAGTACGGGAAGATGTGCATGGCCGAGAACGCGCACTTCTCTATGAACTCAAGCGTCTGCGCGTGATCCTCCTCGGTTTCACCGGGAAAGCCGACTATCAGGTCGCAGGTCAGCGCGCAGCCGGGGAAATACTCCCGCAGCAGCTCCGCCGCGCGGAAGAAGCGCGCAGTGTCGTACTTGCGGTTCATGGCCTTGAGCGTCCTGTCGCAGCCGGACTGGAGCGACAGATGGAAATGCCGGCATATCTTCCCCGTCGCGGCAAGGCGGCGGCAGAAGTCCTCGGTTATGACCGTCGGCTCAAGTGAGCTCAGGCGTATGCGCATATGGGGCGCGGCCTCGGCGACCGTCTCTATCACGTCCGCAAGCCCCGGCTTTCCCGGCAGGTCGACACCGTAGGACGCGACCTCTATCCCCGTCAGCACGATCTCCCTGTAGCCCTCTTTGTCGAGCTTTGCCGTCTCGGCGGCAGCGTCGGAGAGCGGCAGGCTGCGCAGGCGGCCGCGGGTGTAGGGGATGATGCAGTAGGTGCAGAAGTTCACGCACCCGTCCTGAATCTTCAGCATTGCGCGCGTCCTGCCCGCGACGGCTCCCGCCGGCAGTACCTCGAACTCGCGGCGCTTGAACGGCTCGTCGATATCGCGGCTGCCCTCGCCTGTGCCGCAGGCCTTCTCGACCGCCTCAACAAGCTTTCCCCTGTCCGCCGCGCCGAAGATAACGTCCGCGCCGAGCTGCGCGACCTCCTCAGGCTCTATCTGCGAATAGCATCCGCATACCGCGACTACGGCTCCGGGGTTCTCCTCCTTGAGCCGGCGTATCACCTGGCGGGATTTGCGCCCGCTCTCAGCGGTCACGGCGCAGGTGTTTATTATCACGGCGTCGGCAAGCTCTCCGGGGACGGCAGGCTCATGCCCGTGCTCCTGCAAAAAACTTTCCATCGCCTGCGTCTCATACTGGTTGACCTTACAGCCGAGAGTGGATATAATATATTTCATCGTTTTCTCCTATTCTGTGATATTGGAGTATAGCTATGGAACACTATCTTGATAATTCAGCCACCACGCGCGTCTGCCCGGAAGCCGCACAGGCCGCGCTCAGAGCAATGACGGAGGTCTACGGCAACCCAAGCTCCACCCATACCAAGGGCAGGGAGGCAAAGCAGCTGCTCGATGCTTCCAGAAAGCTCGTTGCAAGTGCTATGGGCTGCGCGCCCTCGGAGCTTATCTTCACTTCCTGCGGCTCAGAGAGCGACAACTGGGCGCTCCTCAGCGGTGCCGAAGCGATGCGGCGTCGCGGTAACCACATAATCACCTCCGCCGTCGAGCATGACGCGATACGCAAAAGCGCAGAGGAGCTTGAGCGCCGCGGCTATGACGTGACCTATCTCAAGCCTGACAGCACCGGGTCTATCCCCGTTGAAGCCGTGAAAAACGCACTCCGCCCTGATACTATACTCGTTTCTCTGATGCTGGTCAATAACGAAACCGGTGCAATAAACGATATTTCTTCAGTTTCCGGACTTTTGAAGTCCTCCGGCTCTCAGGCTCTGCTGCATACCGATGCCGTTCAGGCCTTTATGAAGATACCATTCACGCCGAAATCGCTGGGTGCGGACATGATAAGCGTCAGCGGGCACAAGATCCATGCGCCGAAAGGCATCGGCGCTCTGTATGTCCGCTCAGGGCTCCGTCTCAAGCCGTACATAATGGGCGGCAGTCAGGAGGACGGGCGGCGCGCCGGTACCGAAGCCATGCCGCAGATCGCCGCCTTCGGCGAGGCCTGCCGCATCGCGAAGGAAAATCTGGCCGAAAACGCCGCAAAGATGGCCGCTTTGCGCCAGCTGACCATAGACACGCTCACTCCCGCGATACCTGAGCTTCAAGTCATCAACGGCGCAGCTCCGCACATCCTCAGCATCTCCCTGCCCGGCTGGCGCAGCGAAGTCCTGATGAACTTCCTCGAAGCGCGCGGGGTCTACGTTTCCCGCAGCTCCGCCTGCAAGAAGGGCGCGCGCAGCCACGTGCTCGAAGCCATCGGGCTTGACTCCCGCGTTATCGACGGGGCGATACGCATCGGGCTGTGCCGCTATAACACCGAGGAAGATATCCGCGCGCTGTGCGACGGGCTCATCGAAGCGCACTCCACACTCGCCCACCGGTGAATCAGTGACCACAGGGGTGACCTACCCTGCCCGTTAAGCCATAGTTAAGATTCTTAACACGGACGCCGTCAAAAAACGGCGTCCGTGTTTTTGTCAAGATCCGGAAAACTTTGATATTTCTCAATTTTCTTCGACAAAGCTCTTGCAATTACGGATGGGCTCTGTTATACTTCGTGTTAAGGAAACGTTAAGAAAAGCGTCTCTTGCATAAATTTGCCGTAAAGGAGTGAAAGTAATGGAACCCGCCGGAGTAGTTATTTGCGTAATATTCGGCTGCATGATAGTATACCTCGTCGTATCAAGGATCATCGAAGCCAAGAACAAGAAAAAGGGCGCAGCCGCACCTGAGGCAA
>CAKTPR010000045.1 GCA_934591725.1 uncultured Oscillospiraceae bacterium | reverse complement strand
TTTACAGCAAGGAGTCCGCCTATGAATTTCAGAGCAGTATTGGCAATGCTGGTGTGCAAGGCGCTGCGTCTTGTCTCGCGCATCCTGCACCGCGGCGGCACGGCGATGCCCGGCCGCATCGCGCTTAAAATATATCCGGAGCTGCTGAGCCTTCTGGCAAAGGACGTCAAGACCGTTGCCGTCACCGGCACAAACGGCAAGACCACCAGCTCCCGCATGATCGAGCAGGCCTTTCTTGAGCAGGGCAAAAGCTATTTTGCCAACCGCTCCGGCGCAAACCTCATCTCCGGCATAACCACGGAGTTTGTCATCAACAGCTCCCTGTCCGGCAAGTGCCGCAAGGAATATGCCGTCATCGAGTGCGATGAGGCCGCGGCGCGCAGGGTGTTCTCGCAGCTCAGGCCGCAGGTCATTGTCGTCACCAATCTTTTCCGCGATCAGCTCGACCGCTACGGCGAGGTGACGCACACCCTTGAAAATATCCGCGAGGGTATAAAGGGCGCTCCGGAAGCGGTGCTCTGCTTAAATGCCGACTGCTCCCTCACCGCGTCCTTGGCAAACGACCTTCCGAACCGCGTCGTGTTCTTCGGCATCGATAAGGGCGCAGCTCCCTCCAGACCCAAGACGGAGCTTTCCGACGCGTCGCACTGCATCTACTGCAAGAGTGAATACGAATATGATTTCATAAGCTACGGCCACCTCGGCAATTTCCGCTGCCCCCATTGCGGCTACCACCGTCCGAAGGCTGAATATGCCGTCACGAACGTCGTCGAGCAGCGCGCGAACGGCAGCAGCGTCGTCCTGATGGTCAATGGGCGCCAATACCTGGCCGAAGTGAACCTCCCGGCCATGTATAATATTTATAACGCGATCGGCGCTGTCGCCGCCGTGACGGAGATGGGGCTCGGCGCCGAGGCGGCGATATCCGCGATCGCGGACTTCAAATGCGGCTTCGGGCGCATGGAGCAGTTCGACCTCGGCAAGGCCGGGACGAAGATGATGCTCGTCAAAAACCCCGCCGGATGTAATCAAGTTATAGAATTTCTTGAGAATATCAAGGAAAAATTCATCCTCATCGTCTGCCTCAATGATCGCGGGGCGGACGGCACGGACGTCTCATGGATATGGGACGCGGACTTTGAGGGCCTTGCCGCGATGTCGGGCTATATAGACCGCGTCATCGTTTCCGGTGACCGCGCGGAGGATATGGCCGTGCGCATCAAATACGCCGGTGTGGCCGGTGACCATATCTCGACCGAGCGCGATTATGAGCGCCTTGTGCAGTGGATATCCCAGCAGGATAAGCCGGTGTTCATCATGCCGACCTATACCGCGATGCTTGAGCTGCGCGAAGCTGTCATCCGCCGCTGCGGCGGTGACGAATTCTGGGTCTGAGGAGGCGGAAGCATGGAACTGAAGATCTGTCATTTATACCCGGACGTCCTGAACCTCTACGGCGACGGGGGAAATATAATCTGCATGAAGCGCCGTCTGCAGTGGCGCGGAATAGACGCGAGCGTTGTGAAAATGCCCATAGGCTCTGCGCAGAGCCTTGCCGGGTTCGACCTTGTTTTCATCGGCGGCGGGCAGGATTTCGAGCAGCAGGTGCTGCTTGAGGATCTGCACCGTGGACGCGACAAGGAGATAAAGGCCGCCATTGACGACGGCGTCACCTTCCTCACGATCTGCGGCGGGTACCAGATGCTCGGCGAATATTACGAGACCTACGACGGCAAGCGCTGCGATTTTATCGGCGCGCTGGAGCTGTACACGGTCGGCAGCAGGAAGCGCATGATCGGCAATTATGAGTTCAGATGCACAGAAAACGCCGGCGACAGCGTTGTTGTCGGCTTCGAGAACCACAGCGGCAAGACCTGGCTCGGCGCCGGGCTTGAGCCGCTGGGGAAGATGATCTCCGGCTTCGGCAACAACGGTGAGGACGGCACCGAGGGCGCGCATTTCAAGAACGTTTTCGGCACCTACAGTCATGGGCCGATGCTCCCGAAGAACCCGGAGTTCTGCGACCTGCTGCTGAAAACGGCGCTTGAGAGAAAATACGGCGCGGCGGAGCTTCAGCCGCTTGACGATACTTTTGAAAAAGCCGCGCATGACGCGATGTGCGCGCGGCTGGAGGCAAAAAACCGATGATAAGATTCTACAACGGCCGGGTGCTGCGCTTTTCCGGCGGGATAAAAATAAGCCGGGACGAGGTCTGGACGGACGGCGGGCGCATCGCCTATGTCGGGGCGGAGCGCGCGGACGCGCCGCGCTTTGAGCGCGAGGTCGACCTGCGCGGCGACCTGCTGATGCCGGGCTTCAAGGACGCGCACACCCACACGGCTATGACCTTCCTGCGCTCCTTTGCCGACGATATGCCGCTGGGTGACTGGCTTTGTCAGCAGGTGTTCCCGAACGAGGCAAAGCTCGATGACGAGATGATATACACCTTCACAAAGCTTGGGATAATGGAGTATCTCTCCTCCGGCATCACTTCGAGCTTTGATATGTATATGCGCAATGAAGCCTACGCCAGGGCGAATGTCGACTGCGGCTACCGCACGGTGATATGCTCAGCACTCAATAACTTTGACGCGGACGAGAAGAACATAGAGCGCGAGTACCTGCGCTTTAACGATTATGACGAGCTCATTTCCTACCGCCTCGGAATCCATGCCGAGTACACCACCGGCATGGAGCGCATGAAGTACATGGCCGCCCTTGCGGAAAAGTACAAGGAGCCCTGCTTCATGCACCTGTGCGAGACGGAGAGCGAGGTCAAGGGCTGCGTGGAGCGCTGGGGCATGACCCCGCCGCAGCTTTTGGACAGCATCGGTATGTTTGCCTACGGCGGCGGCGGCTTCCACTGCGTGTGGATGAGCGACGAGGACATTGAGCTTTTCGCGCGCAAGAAGCTCTGGGCGGTGACGAACCCCGGCTCGAACGCAAAGCTCGCCTCCGGCATCGCGCCGCTGGACAGGCTCGCCGCGGCAGGAATACCGATGGCGATAGGCACGGACGGCGCGGCGAGCAACAACGCGCTGGATATGTTCCGCGAAATGTACCTTGCAAGCGTGCTGCAGAAGCTCGCAAATAAGGACGCTGCGGCCGGGAGCGCCGACCGCGTGCTTGAAATGGCCTGCGCCGGCGGCGCGGGCGCGATGGGGCTTTCGGACGCGGACGATATCGCGCCGGGTAAGCTCTCTGACCTCGTCGTCATAGACCTGCACAGGCCGAACATGCAGCCGCTCAATAACATCGCGCGGAATATCGTCTACTCCGGTTCCAAAGAGAACGTGCGCCTGACGATGGTGAACGGACGCATTCTCTACGAAAACGGCGAGTTATTCATCGGCGAAGCGCCGGAGGAGATATACGAGAAGGCAAACCGCCTCATGGAGAAGGTACGCGCATGAGAGAGATAGACCTGCACGTACACACCACGGCGTCCGATGGGACGTGCTCCCCGGCGGAGGTCGTCGAGCTTGCGCATAATATTGGATTAAAAGCCATTGCGATAACGGATCACGACACGGAATCCGGATATTTTGAAGCCGCCGAGGCGGGGGAAAAGCTCGGGATAGAGGTCGTGCCGGGGATAGAGATAAGCACGAAGTACGGCGTGGCCGTACACATCCTCGGCTATTTCATAGACCCGCAGTCGCCGGAGCTGCGCCCGGTGCTGGACTGGGTGATAAACGACCGCAACGACAGAAACCGCAGGATGGCGGAGCTCATGGCGGCGGACGGCCTGCCCTTTGACTATGACGAGATGAGGGCGCGCTTCGGCGAATCCATAGGCCGGCCGCACTTTGCACGGATGCTCTATGAGCTTGGGCTTGCCGAGAGCGTGAACGATGCGTTCCAGCGCTATGTTGAGAAGGGGCAGAAGTATTATCTGCCGCGCACGATCATCCCGATAGAGATGTCGGTAGAGACGATATGCCGCTCCGGCGGCGTCGCGGTGCTGGCGCATCCGTTCCAGTACAAGAAGAGCGATGCGGAGCTGCGCGAGCTTATAGAGCACTGCATGGCGCACGGCCTGCGCGGTATGGAGTGCCGCTATTCCGGCTATGACGCGCAGCAGACGGCCTACCTTGAGTGGCTCGCGGAGGAGTACGGGCTGCTCAAAACCGGCGGCAGCGACTTTCACGGAGCAAACAAGCCCGCGATAAGCCTCGGCACCGGCAAGGGAGAGCTCAACGTGCCGTATGCGTGGCTGGAGAGGCTGAAAGCCGCGGCACACAAGTGAAGAGGATGCGGCTATACTCAGAGTAGAGCCCTGAAATCACGGGGTTCTACGCCTATTCTATGTTTTGTAGAGCGCAGAATAGAGACAATAGCTTGCAGTTTCGGTATGAACTGCGTTATTCTAATAACAGATTGCAGTACCGACAACTTTTAAGGAGACACATAATGACGCAGCTTTTTACAGACACCTCCGCTAACCTCCCCGTTGAGATCATCGACGAGTACGGCATTGAGGTAGTCCCTTTTTCATACACGATAGACGGAGTCGAATACATCCCCGAACGTGAATTTGACGGCAAGGCCTTCTATGCCGCGATGCGCGCCGGCAGCGAAGTGAAGACCTCGATGGTAAATGCGGGGACGTTCATCGAGCACTTTAAGGCGGCGCTCGACGCGGGGAAGGACGTGCTGTATATCGGTATGTCCGGCGGCATAAGCGGCACGGCAAACGCCGCGCTCATGGCAAAGCAGGAGCTGGACGAGGAGTACCCGGACAGAAAGATCGTCGTCATCGACACGCTTGCCGCGTCCCTCGGCGAGGGGCTGTTCGTCATCAAGGCGGCGGAGCAGCTGCGCGACGGCGCAGCGCTCGATGCGATAGAAGAGGACATCCGCGTGCAGGTGCCGCATATGTGCCAGAGCTTCACCGTGGACGACCTCAAGTACCTGAAAAAGACCGGCAGAGTCAGCGGGGCTGCGGCGATAATCGGCAATGTCCTGAGCATCCATCCGATCCTCATCGGGGACTATGAGGGCAAGATAGTCGTAAAGTCCAAAGTGCGCGGCATGAAGCGCACGCTTGACGCGCTTGCCGAGCGCTATGCGGAGCTCGTGCTGAATAAGGCGGAGACTATCGGCATCGCCCATGCCGACAATGAGGAGGGCAAGGCATATCTCGTGCAGCGCCTGCGCGACAAGGGCCTTACCGGCAAGTGCCTGAGCGTCTGCTATGAGCCGGTGACCGGCTCCCATGTTGGGCCGGGAACAGTGGCGCTGTTCTTCTTCGGGACGGACAGAATGGGATAATAACCCGCCGCACACCGGATGTGCTTATAGGCTGTGCGGCTATTATAAAAAGACTGTGTACTATCGTATGAAAGCGTTGTACACAGTCTTATTTTTATATCTGTTTATTCGTCGAGCTTCAGCACCGCGAGGAAGGCCTCGGTCGGTATCTGCACCGTACCGAGCTGGCGCATCTTCTTCTTGCCTTCCTTCTGCTTTTCGAGCAGCTTCTTCTTTCGCGTGATATCGCCGCCGTAGCACTTGGCAAGCACGTCCTTGCGCATGGCCTTGACCGTCTCGCGCGCGATGATCTTGCCGCCGATGGCCGCCTGTATCGGCACCTCAAAGAGCTGGCGCGGGATGTTGTCCTTGAGCTTTTCGCAGAGCTTGCGGGCGCGGCCATAGGCCTTTTCCCGGTGGGCGATGAAGCTGAGCGCGTCGACCTGATCGCCGTTTAGGAGCATATCGACCTTGACAAGATCGCTCGGCTTATACTCGCTCAGCTCATAGTCAAGCGAGGCATAGCCCTTGGTGCGCGCCTTGAGGGTGTCGAAGAAGTCGTATATGATCTCGTTGAGCGGCATTTCGTAATGCAGCTCGACAAGGCGGGTGTCAAGGTACTGCATGTTCTTGTACTCGCCGCGCCTGTCCTGGCACAGCGGCATGATGTTGCCGACAAACTCGTTCGGCGTGATGATCGATACCTTGACATACGGCTCGTAAGCCTCGGCGATCGACGGCACGTCTGGGTAGTTGTGGGGATTGTCGACCATGACGGTGCTGCCGTCGGTCTTTATGACCTTATATATAACTGAGGGCAGAGTCGTCACAAGGTCGAGGTCGAACTCACGCTCTAACCTCTCCTGAATTATCTCCATGTGCAGCATCCCAAGGAAGCCGCAGCGGAAGCCGAAGCCGAGGGCGACGGAGCTTTCCGGTTCGTAGGAGAGGGACGCGTCGTTGAGCTTGAGCTTTTCAAGCGCGTCGCGCAGGTCGGGGTACTTGGAGCCGTCCTCGGTGTATATGCCGCAGAAGACCATCGGCCTTGCGGGGCGGTAGCCGGGCAGTGCCTCGGCAGTCGGCTTCCCGGCGTCGGTGACGGTGTCGCCCACGTGCGTGTCGGAGACGTTCTTTATGCTCGCCGTGAAGTAGCCGACGTCGCCCGCGGCGAGCTCCGCGCAGGGGTCGAGACCTATCGGGCGCAGGTGACCGACTTCGAGCACCTTGTACTTTGCGCCGGTGGACATCAGCAGTATCTCAGAATCCTTGCGTATCGTCCCGTCGAACACGCGGATGAAGACGATGACGCCGCGGTAGTTATCATACTGGCTGTCAAATATCAGCGCCTTGAGGGGGGCACTGGGGTCGCCCTTCGGCGCGGGGACGCCGTTCACAACATCCTCAAGCACGGAGTCAATATTGATATTCGCCTTCGCGCTTATCTCCGGCGCGTCCATCGCCGGGATGCCGATGATCTCCTCTATCTCCTCCTTGACCCTGTGCGGGTCGGCGGCGGGCAGGTCTATCTTGTTGATGACCGGGAGTATCTCAAGGTTGTTGTCGAGCGCAAGGTAGGTGTTCGAGAGCGTCTGCGCCTCGACGCCCTGCGATGCGTCCACGACCAGCACTGCGCCCTCGCATGCGGCGAGCGAGCGGCTGACCTCGTAGTTGAAGTCGACATGTCCCGGAGTGTCGATGAGGTTGAGGGTGTAGTTCTCCCCGTCGGCGGCCCTGTAGTTGAGGCCGACGGCGCGCGCCTTGATGGTTATGCCGCGCTCGCGCTCAAGATCCATGTTGTCAAGGATCTGATCCTCCATCTCGCGCTGCTCTACCGCGCCGCATTTTTCGATGAGACGGTCGGACAGCGTGGACTTGCCGTGGTCGATGTGTGCGATTATGGAAAAGTTGCGTATATTCTCCTGCTTTATCATTCAGGCCGTTCCTCCTCGGAAAATTCTGCAAGGGTCTGGTTCGCGCGGTCTATCACGCTCTGAATCTGGTCAAGAAAGGCACGCGCCGCCTGCGCGGTGCTGAAGGCGATGTTCGACCTGTCCGTCCTGCACAGCAGATAATCTGCGCTGACCCCGTAATAGTCGCATGCGCGGCACACGAAGCCGAGTCCCGGCTCACGCGCGCCGTTTTCATAATGGCTCAGCAGCGCCTGACTGATGTTGAGGTCGGCCGCCGCCTTGCGCTGGCTTATGTTCTTGTCCCGGCGCAGCGCCGAGAGCGTCTCAGGAAAGCTTCTCTGCATTGTATCCATCCCATATTTGATAACAGTCAGTATATTATACAGATAAAAAATACCTTTGTAAATAGAAATTGCGGCAAAAATCTTGAAAACGGCGGCGAGTAGTGGTACAGTGTGCATGTGCAAAAATAAACATTCCGGAGGAACCAACCATGTTTGAAAATCTGATAGAGATACTTAAAGCCAATCCCCGCAAGATCGTCTATACCGAGGGCAGCGACGCGCGTATTCTTGAGTCCGCAGCAAGACTCAAGAAGGACGGCTTCCTGACTCCGATCCTCGTTGGCAATGTCGATGAGGTCAAGGCTGCGGCTGCAAAGGGCGGCTTCGATATCGAGGGCCTTGAGATAATCGATCCCATGACCTATCCCGAAATGGACGCGATGGTCGAGAAGATGGTCGAGCTGCGCCGCGGCAAGGTCACCGCTGAGGACGCGCGCGCCGCGCTCTCCAAGGGCAACTACTTCGGCACCATGCTCGTCAAGATGGGCAAGGCCGACGCTCTGCTCGGCGGCGCAACCTACTCCACTGCCGATACCGTCCGCCCCGCGCTCCAGCTCGTCAAGACCAAGAAGGGCGCAAACCTCGTCAGCTCCTGCTTCATCCTGACCCGCGGCGATGAGATGCTCTGCATGGGCGACTGCGCAATAAACATCTCCTATGAGGACAAGCTCGACAAGGAAGGCAACGTCGTTCTCTCCGCTGCCGATCAGCTCGCCGAGGTCGCTATCGAGACCGCAAAGACCGCAAAGGTCTTCGGCATGGATCCGAAGGTCGCCATGCTGTCCTACTCCACCAAGGGTTCCGGCAAGGGCGCTTCCGTCGACCTCGTGCGCAATGCCACCGCGATAGTCAAGGAAAAGGCTCCTGAGCTTGCAGTTGACGGCGAGATGCAGTTTGACGCTGCCGTCTCCCCCACGGTCGGCCAGCTCAAGTTCCCCGGCAGCAAGGTCGCGGGCTATGCCAACACCTTCATTTTCCCGGAGATCCAGTCCGGCAACATCGGCTATAAGATCGCCCAGCGCCTCGGCGGCTTCGCGGCCTACGGCCCGATCCTCCAGGGACTGAACGCACCCATCAACGACCTCAGCCGCGGCTGCAACGCCGAAGAGGTCTACCTGATGAGCATCATAACTGCTGCTCTCGTCTGAAGAAACGAATACCGTTCCGTTTCCCTCTTGCGAGGAAAACTGCACTATATTCGTTCCTTCATCCTCTTCCTCGCAAACCCGCCTGTGGCTGGGCTTTGCTCGGAGTTACGGGGGAACGCTGAAAAATAACGTTAAGGCGCACCGCTGTGCGGTGCGCCGTTTTTATTCCGGAGGCTTCGCCATGACGAATGAAGAATATATGTCCCTCGCCCTTGACCTTGCGCGCGAGGCGGCGGAGCACGGCGAGGTGCCTGTCGGCTGCGTGATCGTGGACGTCGAAGGCCGCGTCATAGGCCGTGGGCGCAACCGCCGTGAGGAGCTTGGCGACGCGACTGCCCATGCCGAGGTCGAAGCCATCCGCGAGGCCGGAGCCGCGCTCGGCAGCTGGCGTCTTGAGGGATGCACGATGTATGTAACGCTCGAACCCTGCCCGATGTGTACCGGCGCGATAATAAACTCCCGCATTCCATACCTTGTGTTCGGCGCGCGCGATGCCGTCACCGGCTCCTGCGGCAGCGTCATCGACCTGTTCTTTGAAAACTACGGGCACCATCCGAAGGTATATGCCGGTGTCCTCGGCGACGAGAGCGCGGAGCTCCTGCGCAGCTTCTTCAAGGGTCTGCGCTGAATTGGATAAAAACTCCGGCGGACAGAATTTTTCTGCCCGCCGGAGTTTTTTAATCTTTGGCAGCTTTGGGCGCAAGCTCCTGCACATCGCATTGTCCGAAGCTGTTGTCGCCGAAAGCAGCAAGGCTCCCGTCCTCAAGCACGAACACATAGTGCTCCGCGCCCGCTCCGCAGAGAACGGCTCTGCCGCTCACGGGAAACTCGACGCTGTCGCTCTCGCGGAAGAAGCGGGAGCGGATGTTCCCGTCCCCATCCACTGCGAGCAGCGCCCGCGGAGAGATATCCGCCTGCACTATGTCCTCCCAGACTTCGTCTCCCAATACGCCGGAGATAAGTCTGCCGTCGGCATAGAGCGCCGCATGGCAGCCCGTACCGATGGGCAGCTCAAGCAGGAGCTGTGCGTTCTCCGCCGTGATCGACTTGTTCGAGGACACGAGCTGCCCGAGGGAGTTCACGGCCGCTGAGCCGTAAGACCCGGCAAAGATGCGCTTATACTGATCCGAGCCCTTGAGCGTCTCATAACTGTGATAGCCGCAGGAGACGATGATGCCGTCCGCGCGCAGCGCCACGGTGTCGTATTCCCCGGCGGCAATGGCGACGACGTTCCGCCAATCGCCTACGTCGCACTGGCCGTAGCTGTTGTCGCCCGCGGCGGCGACGGTTCCGTCCGCGCGCAGCGCAGCTGTGTGCTTCGCACCCGCGCATACCTGCACAAGATCAGTCCAGCCGGATACATCGCAGCGTCCGTCGGAATTATCCCCGCAGGCGGCGGCAGTGCCGTCATCGCGGATATACACCGTGTGGTAGCTGCCCACGGCAAGCCGCCCGATCGGCAGGGAACCGCGCAGCATCGCGATATCCGCCGCCTTTTCCGCCGCCTCGGCGGAGAGCCCGCCGCTGCTGACGATGACCGCGGCGGCGTCCGCGTCGCCTGTCATTTTGAGCGCCGCGTCATAGGCGCGCTCCTGCGCGTCCTCATAGTCCGAAAGCCCGGCAAACAAAGTGCTTGCGCGCAGGTACTCGCCGCTTTCGTATGCCTCCGCCGCCATCGCGTATACGCAGGCCTTCTGCCTTTCGGCGGCGTCGCCGTAGGCAGATACGGCGGAAAAGACCTCCATGGCCTGCTCATAGCTTCCGTCATTGTACAGGTTATCGGCGTATGCGTATTCCGCTTCGAGGTACTTTTCGGCGCTGTCAGAGTATTCGCCGAGGGACTTGAACAGCTCTGCGGCCTCCTCGAAGCTGCCGCCGGAGAGCATCTTTTCGGCGACATGGTAAAGGCTCTGTGCCCGTGCCTCATCGCCGTCCATGTCCCCGGCAAGCTCCGCCGCGGCGGAGAAGTTGCCGAGTGCAGAGAGCGTCCGTACCGCCGCGCCTCTTACCGCATCCGGATTGCGGGCGAATACCACCCCTGCCGCGATGAAGATCAGCAGCAGGAGTATCGACGCGAGCACCGTGCCGCGAATAAATTCCGGTTCGCTTTTTTGTTTTTTATCAGCCATAAAGAAGGTACTCCAAGGTTTTTGAGGACATATCGGAATCGATCCCGTTGTCGTAGGACAGGATGATATAGACGTCGTCTATCCCGTATTGGGCGATCAACTCCGAAACAGTGCCGCCGTTGAGAGCGCTGTTGTAATATCTCGGGTCCGCGCGGTGCACCTCGTCGTAATATGGCATCAGGTACGGTATGAAGGCCGTGGTGAAGGAGTCACCGATGACGAGGGCTTTTCTGCCGGTGTCAAAGCCTGTGGTGTATTTTGCCCACACGTGGTTCCCGCCGGCGAGGTAAGCCGTGTAGCTTTCATTGTTATAGACGATGATCGGCGCGTCCTCGCCCTCTGTTCCGCTGCGCATGACGTTACCGTGCGCGGGCAGCAGCGGATACATCAGATCCATCGGGTCGCCGAGACCCTGTATGTTGTAGAAGCCGCTCACCAGATAGTCGTATTCGTCATAAGGCACGACCGGCACGCCCTGCATCTGCATCATCCGCTCGATCAGATAGGAAGCTGCAAGCGGCGTCCAGTGGTGGTCGGCCTGGAAGAAAAGAGGCTCGTCCATCAGGTGATCGTTCAGTACGTTCGGCGCGCTGACCATGTGCGCCCCCGGCAGGAGCAGACTGTTGAAAGCGTCCTCAAAGTTCTCGTGCCAGCCGGTGTATTTCCCGCTTTTTACCACAACGTCCCTGTAACTGGTCACGGGGATGCAGGAATAGAACACCTGCCCGTCCTTCGGGAGAACGCTTTTGTACTCATTGAGCACGTCCGCGACCATACCCACGCGTATCTCGCTGACGTCGGCAAGCAGCTCTTCGCTCCCGTCCGGGCACAGCATATACAGGCCGTAGTCCTCAGAGGCGTCATCGCCCGGAGCCTGCGCGGCGCTCTGATCTCCGCTCTCCTGTGAGGGAGTCTCCTGCGCCGGGGCGGCGGTATCGGTATCATGCGCTGCCGTGCCGCCGCTTATCTCGTCGGCCATGGAGATGCTGCTGAGGAGCATCGTGTCCTCATAGCTTGCGGCGCTGAAAAGTCCGAGTGCGTCCTTGCTCGCCCCGGCGACGGAGTCGCGCAGGAATATCCCGTCGCTCAGGAAGCTTTCAAAGCCTGAGGAGAACTCGCCGGAGAAAATGCTTTCGGCGGAGGTATCGGGGAAAGCCGCAAGCATGCGCTTTTCGCTCTCGGAGACGCGCTCTTCGCGATCGGCGAATATCAGCGTGCCGAGCCCGGCGCACAGCAGCAGGAAAAGCCAGAAATATATAACCACGAAATCAAGTCTATTTTTCATCGCATATTCCCTTTGCCCTCAGAAACGGAAATAAATGAACGGATTATAGCTCTGCCCGACGATGAATATCATCGACAGCAGCATGAGCGCCGTAAGGCACACGAGGGAGACGATATCCGCCGCACCGTCGAGCTTCTCGTGCTTCCCAAGCCACGCCTTGAGCCGCGGCAGAATCGGCAGGCTTGCGGCGGCGGCGATGAGCGGCAGCACCGTGTACTTGCGTATGACCGCCAGCGTGACCGGGTCGCTCAGCCCCGCCGCGCCTATGCCGAACATCGCGCCGAGGTGCTTTCCGAGGGAGGTCATGTCCGTATAGTAGAATACCGTCCAGCCGACGACGATGAGAAACAGCGCAGCGATATGCTGCACCGCGCCGGGGAGCTTCTCAAGGAAGTCTGCGGGCACGAGCTTTTCAAGGATAATGAGCACCCCGTAATACAGCCCCCATATGACGAAGTTCCAGCTCGCCCCGTGCCAGAGCCCGGTGAGCGCCCAGACTATCGCGAGGTTCAGAGCGGTGCGCGCCCTGCCGCGCCGGTTGCCGCCGAGCGGGATATACACATAGTCGCGGAAAAAGCTGCCGAGCGAGATGTGCCACCTGCGCCAGAATTCCGAGGCGCTTTTCGATATGTACGGATAGTTGAAGTTTTCCTTATAGGTAAAGCCGAAAATCCTGCCCATGCCGATCGCCATGTCGGAGTAGCCGGAAAAGTCAAAATAAAGCTGGAGAGAATAGAGCACGGAGATATACCATGCGCCGAGCACGGACATCCCGCCCGCTCCTGCGGCCGAGGGCAGCTCCTCAATGATAAGCCCGCAGACGTTTGCCAGCAGCACTTTCTTTGAAAGGCCGACGGCGAAGCGCTTCATGCCTTCGGTGAAGCCCTCGAGCGTGCTCTCGCGTTCATCGAGCATCACCGCCACGTCGGAATACTGCACGATAGGCCCGGCAATAAGCTGCGGGAAGCAGCTCACATAGAGCATCAGCTTGAACGGGTCGCGCTGCACGGGGCTTTTGTCACGGTACACGTCCACCGTGTAGGTCAGCACCTGAAAGGTGTAAAAGGAGATGCCTATCGGCAGCTCCAGCACCGGTATGCTGAAGGAGACGCCGAAGAGGGAAGTGACGGAATTGACGAGAAACGCGGCGTACTTAAAATAAAACAGCACCGCGAGCGAGGCCGCCGCGCCGACGACGAGCGCCGTCTTCCTCAGCCCCGGAGATGAGGCTCTGTCGATGAGCATGGCGGCGACGTAGTTTATCGCGGTCGAGCCGATCATTGCGAGCACCCATATGGGTTCGCCCCAGCTGTAAAAGATAAGCGACGCGACAAGAAGAACGCCGTTTCTCCACCGCAGATCGGTGCAGATAAAGTAGAGTATCAGCACCGCGGGGAAGAAAAGCATGGTAAAAGTGAGGCTTGAAAAAGTCAAGAAAACACCCCTGCTTACAAAAGTGCCGCGTATCTGCGTCAATGCGGCATAATGTAATCAGTATATCCCCTTCGGTATGTGTTGTCAAATACTTCCGTCAATGTGATGATACGGAGCGGAACGCAAAAAAACTCCTTATCCTATCCTCCCGCCGTCCCGCAGGTCAAAGTCAAGAGAGACGTTATAGCTGTCCCTGTCCAAGTCGAGCAGCTCCATCGGGCTTTCATGCACACCGGGGATGCTGCCCGTCACGCTCAGCCTGCCGGGGAAAGAGAGCGAGGGCACGAGCAGAAAGTCTCCGCCGCCGCACGGCACACGTATATAGCCCACGCAGACGCTGTCGATGTCGAGCCGCACCTCGGTGACGACTGCGCCGATGCTGTCCCACCATTGCTTCTCGGAAGCAAGACCCGGTATCAGCGTCTCACAACTCAGCTCCCGCATCGCCTGCGTCGCGAGAGGCTCCATATCCTCCCACGTTTTCAGCGCCGCGGCCTGCTCAGTTGCCTCCATGATCTCCATCGGCGAAGTGTATTGCAGCTCAATGAGAACCCCGCTGTTTGCCATGCGTATAGTCAGGCTCTCTGGATAGCAGTCCACTCCCACGGCGCTCTGCCAATTGACCGGGTACCCCTCATAGACAGGCATACCCGTCACTTCTATCTGCCAGCCCTCGCCGGTGCTCTCTGTCCTGTCCATTGCCGCGGCGGTGAAGCGCCATTCGCCGAGCCCCATTTCATCTGCCAGCTTGACTGCTTGCGCGCAGGCCGAGTCAAGCGCGCTTTCATCCGCCGCTGTGTCGGAGTATAGCCCCATGCTCATGTACCATTCCCGCTTTTGCACTTTCCGCTCCTCGGCAGTGCCCCCGGAATCGGGCATGAGCACAAAGACCGAGAGACTGTGATTGCGAAAGTCCTCCCGCTCATTGTTGTTGACCCAGAACTCATACGGCACACCGCCGAGCTCCGTCACAGCGCGCAGGTCTACGGACATGCCCGCAGGGAAAGTGCCGGTGTAGTATGGATCGTTCCCGGCATAGTCAAAGCCGTGGACGGCGTAGTGCTCTATCGGATAGAACTTCCATTCGCACGCTCTCGGCGTGACCTCATCCCGCGCCATAGCGTAGGCATTGCGATAATATTCCAGTATCGCGAGCCGCGCATCGCGCACGCTCTCTATCCAGCTCTGCGGTGCGTCCGCCCCGTGGTCGGCCTTTATGCTCTCGTCGGTGACGACGTATTCATATACATCGATCATATCCGCGATCTCTGACTTACTCAGCTCCTCGGAGTACTCGAACAGCTCCGCCTCACCGAACAGCCCATCTGCCATCTGCCGCGCCATGTCGGACGTGATGACCTTTGGCCGCACCCGAAGCACCGGCATCGCCGCAGGAATGGCGTCTGCATTATCGTCATGGATGCTGATTTTAATTTGGCCGTCGTCAGTTGTGAACTCAACGTTTACGGCTCGCGCGGCCTCAGTGTCACTGCCCGCGGCGGGCATCTCCGGTGTCTGCTCCTGACTGCCGCAGGCGCACAGCCATAGTGCCGCACAGCAGAGAAGCAGGGGAATATATTTTTTCATATCAGTTACCTCTCAAAATCAACACTGCTTCCTCCGGTGTATCTGCTCCGGCAGCGGCGGAAAAATCTATGCTGTCCGCGAGCCGTTCCGCAAAGAGCTTTTCATCGCTATCCCCGCGCTGACAGCCATAGCTTGCCCTGACCGTCATCACAGCGCCGTCACCGGAATAAAACACCAGCAGCTCATATTGTGCCCATGCGCCGTTCGTGCTCACATCGCGCACTGCGATGCTGACCTTATCGCCGCGGCCGGTGGTGCATTCCCACTCCTCATACTCACGGGCTGCACCCGCTGTCATATCGTCGCAGGGCAGACAGCCGTTCTTTTCAAGATACAATTCGTACAGATACCGTTTCTGCTCGACCACCGCCGACACCGAAATGTGAAACGACCCATCCTCATACGCGCCGTGTTCGCGGCTCTGATCCCCGGCGTTCTCGATCGCCCGGCGCTCAGTGTGCAGCGCCAGCCCGTACCGGGCGGCGATCTCCTGAAGCTTTGCCCACATCGTCCCGTCCCAGACCTGATACAGGCGGCATATCTCTTTTGTCTCCGCGTCAGGCGCGAAGCTGCGTTCAAGGTCGCGCCATTCGTAGTAAGGCTGCCCCTGCTCTGTCTGCTCTGCGGTTTTCTTGTCGGCGTATTCGCCCTTGAACGCCAGCCATTCAGCTGCCGCCTGATACTCTGCCGAGCCTATCACGCCGCCGAGGGAGACATAGTCCCGGTGGTGTACCGTGCGCAGCCGGTCGACCGTCTCTCCTGCCTCGCCGGGGAGCGCGCTGCCGCCGGGGTCGTTTATCACCCTGCCAGCAAGCCCGAACCACCCTGCGGCATACGCCGTCAGCGTCAGCAGCGCTGCAATGACCGCCGCGATGATGAGCGTGCGCACAAGCTTTTTATATGAGACGTGCGCTGTCTCGGCTTTCCCGTACAGCGCGTCCCCGGCGGCGAGGACGTAAGCGCCGTCTATCTGCCCGAAAGCGTCAAAAAACTGTTCTTTCGTCACTGCAAGCCCTCCTTTTCAAGCCGGCCGCGCAGCTGCAGCCGCATACGCCGCAGCGTGGACAGCGCCGTGTTTTTCTTCATTCCGAGCTTCGCGGCGATCTCCTCCACCGGCAGGCCGTACCAGTACCGCGCGACGAAGAGGTTCCGCGCTGTCTCCGGCTGGGATGCGAGAAAGGAGTTGAATGCCTGTATCAGCAGCTTGTTTTCAATCGTCCGCTCCACGCTGAAGCCCGAGGGGATGCACTCGGCAAGCTCCTCAAGGGCGACGAGCGCCTCGCCCCCGCCGCGCTTTGCGGCGGAGCGGCGGCGCAGCCGGTCGACGGAGATACGGCGGGTCAGCGTGCCGAAGTAGGCCTTGAGGCAGCTCGGGCGCGTCGGCGGTATGGCGTTCCATGCCGCAAGCCATGTGTCGTTCACGCTCTCCTCGGAGTCTCCCGGATCACGGAGAATGCCGTCTGCGACGCGGTAGCAGTAGCCGCCGTAGGACGCCTGACTTTCGTCTATCGCCTGCTCCGAGCGTCTGAAATACAGCTCTATGATCGCGGTGTCTGTCATATCTGAACCCCCTTACACTAACCAAGTCGTATTCTGCGGAAAAAGATTGCAGCTGCCGAAAAATTTTACGAACAAATTATATCAGTTCATGCGGTGCCTGCAAAGACGTGCAAAAAGGAAGGGCATTATTTCCCTTCCACTTGTGTGCTTATGTGTTTCTTTTTGGGTTTGAGGTCTGGCCGAGAATGTAATCTATAGAGACAGAGTAGTAATTTGCCATGTCTATCAGAACGGATGTAGGCAGATCGCGTTGTCCCAGCTCATAATTGCAGTATACCTGCTGAGAGCAGAAAAGGATATCCGAAATTTCTTTCT
>CAKTPR010000044.1 GCA_934591725.1 uncultured Oscillospiraceae bacterium | reverse complement strand
GCGGAGGCGAACGTCAACACGGACTTTCCCGGCGCACTCTTCGCCTCGACTATCGCGCATGAGCTGTCGCACCAGCGCGGCGTGGCGCGCGAGCAGGAGGCAAACTTCACCGCGGTGCTGGCCTGCCTTGAATACGGTGACGCCGACTACTGCTACTCGGCCTGTCTGCTTGCCTACACGCACCTCGGCAACGCTCTTTATAGTGCAGATGCCGGAGCGTGGCAGGAGGTCTACCGCGGACTGAGCGACGGCGTACTGGCCGATCTCTCGGCGAGCCGGGAATACTGGGCACAGTTCGAGACGCCGGTGCAGAGCGTTTCAAACACCGTATACGAGGGCTTCCTGCAAAGCTATGACCAGAAGCTCGGCATGCGGAGCTATGGCGCGTGCGTCGACCTGCTGGTGAACTACTATTACGACACGGCGCTTGCACATTTCGGCCTTGTGTGAAGAAAATAAACAATCCCCACAATCAGCAGATACTGACTGTGGGGATTTCTGCAATTTCGTCTTGCCTGCCGGGAAGCGGGCGGGTTCAGCGTATACCGCGCATAGCGGCAAACAGATACTTCAGACTTCTCAGCTCACTATAATGGAGATACTCCGCCCTGCATTTTTGCATAAAAAACTTAGCCGGGGCTTCGGAGTCCGAGCCTTTGGCGCTTGATTTTTCAAACATGAATCCAGACTCATCCTTGCGGAAGAGATACAAATACCGGCTGTCTTCAATAATGAACGCGACCTCATCGTAGCTGTGCTCTGATCCACCCACTGCGGTTTTTACGGTAAAGGAGCGAGGATAAAATACATAATCCACTCTTTGCGCCGCGGGGTTGAGCTGGCGATACATATTTCTGGCTTTTACCATTGGCGGTGTTTCCGCTCCGGCAATGAACCAGCAGCCCAGAAACAGGATGATCAACGAGATGGTGACGTTCTTTACAGCCAGACTCAGCAGGACAACAGCACTCCCTGAAAGCAGTGACATGGCCCGTTGTCTGCTATAAAACAGAAGCTGCTGGACTTTGCAAAGACGACGGAAGCTTTCTTCGCTGCGAACTATTGAAAAAGATATCTGATCCATAGCTGCCCCTTGCGGCAAGAACCGGAGCCTTACCGGCTTTCCATATAGTTTAGCATGTCGATCATGCCGCTGATATATCCGAGCTCGTGCGCTCTCGCCCTGTGGCCATAAACGGTGTCGTTATCCATATGGGCGACATGATCCTCCATAATAAAACCATTATAACCGGCTTTATACAACTTTTCAATGACCTCTGACGGGTTGTAATTCCCTTCTCCGAGGAAGCACTCCTTAAAGCTTGGCAGCACTCCCTGAACATCCCTGAGATGAACTGAAAACAGGCAGTCGTTCTCAAGAAAATAATCCAGCATCTGATGGACAGCGGCGCTGCCGCCCAGCTCCGAGCAGCAGCCGAGACACAAGTTTGCTCCCCATGATCTGCTGTTGGCTATCTCTTTTGCTCTCTTGTAATCGTCCAAGCTCGTGACCATGCGCTGGATATTATTGAAGTTCTTTACGGGGGGGTCATCCGGATGCAGCGCCAGCTTCACGCCGCATTGCTCGGCGACGGGGATGACCGCGTCCATAAAGTATTTATAATTTTTGAACAGGTCATCGGCAGTCAGACCAGCCGCGACTTCAAACACGTCATAATCCAGAAGATGCCGTTTCCGGCGCATGACTTCAAGTATCCCATTATCCTTTGTGTTTATGCTGCCCATTTTGTCTGCGTCAAAAGCTGTGACCTTGCACCCGCCCCGGCCTGGCGCCTGCGAATCGGTACGCCATACGAACGTGGGGGAGAAATGGTGGCCGAAGACCTCTATGCCGAGCGCGCCGAGATTACGTATAGTCCGGCAGTAATAGTCAAGCTGCTCATCGCGCCCCGGCAGGCCGAGGATCACCTTATCATAGAAGATCAAAGGTACATTCTCTATCATGACAAGCTTCAGCCCCTTGGACTCTATCCTGTCACGCAGGCCTTTGAGGTCTTCAAACGACCACACCTTATCTCCGGGAAGGGCAGGCGAGTTCATTTGAATATTCCGTATACCCAGTTGAGCCGCAAATGCAGCCATTTCGTCGTCAAAAACCTGAAACTGCGATACGGTCATCCTTATGCCGCATTTTTTCTCCGCCATTTAGTTTGATCTCCTTTTATTTACTGTTTACATATATCCGCCCAGCAGGAGGTCGGGGAGCCACAGAGTGATAGCCGGGAAGATGTTTATGAGAATAAGCACCAGCAGCAGCGCGATATAATACGGTGCCGTAGCTTTGAACGCCCGCTCGAAGGAAATTTCTCCGATCTTTGAGGTAATGAACAGACACACCGCCATCGGAGGCGTAAGAAGGCCTATCATTAGATTCAGCACAAAAATCACACCGAACTGAACCGGGCTCATGCCCATAGCGGTAACTATCGGGAACAGGATCGGGGCAGCGATCGTGATCGCAGCGATGGTTTCCATAAATGTGCCGAGGAACAGAAGGAATATGTTTATCAGAAAGAGGATCACATAGGGGTTGTCCGATAAAGCAAACAGTGCGTTCGAGAGAACCTCGCCGATCTTCTGATCGCCCAGAACTACGGAGAAAATTTTGCCCGTGCCTATGAGAAAAAGCACCAGTCCCACGGAGTTTATTGACTTCAGAAATATGGGGTACATATCCTTGAGCTTTACATTGCGGTATATAAGCAGACTTACCGCCATGGCGTATACGATAGCGGTGACACCGGCCTCGGTGTTTGTGATATTGCCGTTCTGCAGGCAGTACAGCAGGACTACCGGGCACATCAGTGCCCAGAAGCTGTAACGGAATTCCTTCCAGAGCTGCTTGAGCGGAACCTTGGGGCTGACGGGATAGTTGCGTTTTCTTGCGATAACATAAACGCTTATGCCGAGAAACAGCGCCATGATTATGCCGACAACAACGCCGCCCATAAAGAGCGCGCCGATAGATATACCGCAGGTTATACCGACCAGAACCATAGGGTTGCTTGGCGGAAAAATCGGCCCGATTATAGATGAGGCCGCAGTGATGCCAACAGAGAAGTCAGCGTCATAGCCGCGTTCCTTCATGGCATGGATCTCAATGTTGCCGAGACCTGCCGCATCGGCGTTGGCCGAGCCGCTCATGCCGGCAAATATGAGGCTGGAGAGAACATTGACGTGCCCCATTCCGCCGGGGATCCAGCCAACGCAGCAATCTGCAAAGCCGAACAGTCTCTCCGTTATGCCTGAATAGTTCATTATGAAGCCAACAAGGATGAAGAACGGCGAGCACATTACACTGTAATTGCCCAATCCGGAGATTATGTTCATGGGTATGCTGGCAAGCGAGAACCGTCCGGTAAGCACGATAAAGCCGGTACACACGAGAAGCATGGCATGCGCGACCGGTACGCGCAGAGCCAGCAGAACCACAAAAGCGAGCAATATGATCCAGAGATATTGTCCTGCCATCAGTCTACCCCCTCCTCTGATATGATCTCAGCACCGTTTTCCGGAAGCCCCTGACTGTCATCCAGTTCTTTTCGGGTGGCCTTTATGATGTTATACACGAACAGAGGCACCATGAACGGCCCGGTCAGAACAAAGCAAAAATATTTTATTCCGTTTGGCCACTGCAGCGCCGGGGAGAGTATTCCCCACTGCTTTACCGTCAGCATCCAGCTGCCGTATACAAGAATGCCGACCGTTATTATCATCGCTGCCTGAAGGGTGATAAAAAGAACTCTCCGCACGGCGGCGGGCAGCTTGTTGTACAGAAAATCGATTTGGACATGGTTTCCGTTATACATGGTATAGACGGCGGCAAACATCGCGAAGTACGGCAGCAGAGTCACAACAAATTCTTCTACCGCCGCATAGGATCGGCCGGTAAAATTCCGGCTGAGTATCTGAAACAGGACAAGCACTATTTCCACGCTGAACAGAACGACGCTTATAAGTCCCACCGCGCTCTGTATGCGCCGAAGAAATTTCATAGATTCTCCCCTTTCTCTCTGTGCGTCCGCATCGGCAGGGCACCCCTGCCGGTACGAACGCAGAAAACGATCGATAACGGTCTGATCTCAAAGGTTCTGAATGAGCTCATAGTAGCTCATGTCCCAGGAGTCTTTATATTTTTCGATTATTGCTTCGGTTGCCACAGACTTGATGCTGTCAATGTCGATCTCGTCGCGGCGGTAAACGGTCATGCCGTTCTCGGCAAACAGCTCAAGTATAGCGTCATCGCCGCTCAGCTCCTGCTCGGTGTACCATGTGAAGGCCTCAGATAATGCCTGCTTGATGATATCCTGATAGACCGGAGCAAGCCCGTCCCACCACGCTTCATTTACATGCGCCGCTCTGAAAGCATAGGTATGGTTGGTCTGCATACAGTACTTGCACACTTCATAGATGGAGATGGATTTGAAATTGGACAGCGGGGATTCGACGGCCTCCGCAATGCCGGTCTGCATGACCTGATAGACCTCCGACCATGACGACGTGAGCGCGCTGACGCCCATTGCTTCAAACGCGGCGACTGTTGCGGCGGTGGAAGGGAGCCTGAACTTGGTACCCTTGAAATCATCGGCGCAGAGCATGGGTTTGTTTGCGCAGATCACGCGTGGGCCGCGCAGCTCGATGGAATCCCACAGTGCCCTGACTCCGTACACTTCGGACAGCTTTTCGTTGACGGCGGCGCCAACCTGCTGCCAGAATGCTGTGCACTGCTCAGGGCTGTCAAAAATGAACGGAACCTGGGTCCAGCCGCATATTTCGGGTGCTGCGTTAAGCGCCATCATGTCGCCCATGATTATCATCTGGCAGGTACCGTCGGACACCATGATAGCGCCGTCGGCGTCGGCGGTGTAGAGCTGTCCCTGAAGATAACGCTCCACGGTGATCTTGCCGTTGGACAGCTCTTCGATGCGGTCAGCCGCCATCTCATGCGCCTTGTCGGTCAGCTCCGAGCTTGTGCCATATGCGAATTTGAAGGTGATCGGCTCCAAAGCAGACACATCATAGCCAGTGTCCGCGGCGGCAGGTGCGCCGGCGGGGTCGGCCGCAGAAGGTGCTTCCGTCGGCTGGCTGGCAGTCAGTTGAGTGCCGCAGCCGGACAGCAGTGCAAGCGCTATGCACAACGCAAGAATCATTGACAACGTCTTTTTCATGTTTTTCTCCTTTATAAGTTGTTTTTGTCGTGCGGAACATTTATCCGCTGTATGTGTTTGATTATATATACAAAAGAGCCCATTGTAAAATTGAAAAATATCCCGTATAATATATACACGATCTATATTTGAAACGAGGGTGCTATTGATGCAGCTGCATGAAGTTGAAGCGTTTCTTGCCGTTATCCGGTTTGGCTCGATCACGGAGGCTGCAAACAGCCTCCACCTTACCCAGCCGTCTCTGAGTCACAGGATACAGATGCTGGAAGATTCCCTCGGCACTTCGCTTTTCCTGCGCGGAAAGGGACAGCGCCGCATAGAGCTTACCGAAGCCGGGCAAAGATTCCTTCCTCTCGCGGAGAAATGGATACGGCTGCGCGATGAAACCATGGAGCTGGGTGCGGAGCCCGTCAGACGGAAATTCAGAGTCGCCGCAACACAGACGCTCAGCACCTATGTCATGCCAAAGGTCTATTCCCGGTTTGTCTCGCGCGGTCTGCCGGCAGATATGTATCTGTTTTCCCTGCACTACGGGGAGTGCTATGAAGCCGTTGCGACAAATTCCATAGACGCGATCTTTGTTTCACGGACGATATCCTCCAGCAAGGTTTCGGCCATCCCTGTGGCGCAGGAAAAGATGGTGCTTCTGTGCAATGAAAGCTGCGGATACAGCGGGATCATTGAGCCGAAACAGCTGCCGATAGACAAATGTGCCTTCATGCTGTGGAGCCTTGAATATAAGCTGTGGCATGAATACTGGTTCGGCTCACCGAGATACCGGGTCACCTCGGATAATTTCCGCCTTGTGGAGCAGATACTCAGTTCAACGGATATGTGGTCGATCGTTCCCATTTCGGCGGCGCGCTCGCTGTCTCATGACAGTGGGCTGAAATACTATGAACTGAACAACGCCCCGCCTGACAGAACTATATATCTGCTCACGCTCGAACCACGGCATGAATATACCAAATATCTTGTCGAAGATCTGTGCGGATCCCTCAAAGAGCTGTAGCGGACACTGCATCTATATAATGAGAGGTGCCTAAAAGCGGCGGTCAATTGACCGCCGCTTTTACTTGTCATTGTATTCTTTTATGATCGCCGGGGCTCAGTCGCTCGTACCCATGCCTATGTCAAATACGACGTCGAACTCGTCGCAGATGGCGTCGTAATCATAGCCGTCGGTATAGCGCAGCTCTTTGTCAGACCTGTAATCCCGGTAGCCGACTATCTGATCTCCCCAATAGTGGAGCTTGACAAGCGGAACGTCGGTGGAGTCATAGACAATGGCAAAGTAGATCACGTTATCAGCCGAGTAAAAGCTGATCTTGCGGCCGGTGCTGTTCTCATAGGCTTTGAGCGTCCAGCCGAAAAATCCGTCTCTGTATTTGCCGGAGGGCGCTTTCCGATCGTTATAGGTGTTGCCGACTATCTTGGTCTTCTGCGCATCTGTCAGCTCGTCCCGCCCGGATTCCAGACTGCTCCGCAGCGCCTTGCCGTATTCGGAGCTTGGCTCCTCCGGCAGGATGCTCAGGAAGTCATATTTTGAAGAGCGGACAGCTGTGGGTACAGGAGTAGGGATCGTGGTCGGCACGGTCGTAGGAGCCGCTGTGGGCGCAGCGGTGAAGACCGGCGTCGGAGATGAGGCCTGAAGCGGTGCCTGGATCGGGGCGGGAGAAGCTGTGCGGACGGGATCGGAGCTGTCTTTCGAGTCCGGAGCGAGGGCGGTACACGCCTTTATGAGCACTACAAGGGCGACGATCGCCGTAACTCCTGCCGCGGCGATTATCGCCCGGCTGTTTTTTATAGGCCAGGGAATCGGCTTGGGCGGGACGTCAATTCGGAAGTGCAGCAGATCCTTGTGCATTTCGGCGGCAGACTGGTAGCGATTTTCGGGCTTGAATTCACAGGCCTTCAGGACTATGCGCCTGAGAGGCGCACTGCCGTTTTTGGGCGCGGGTATCCTATCGCCGCGGAGCCTGCAGATACGCGCCTGTTCATCCTCTTCGGCACTGAGCGCTGCCGGCGGCAGCGGGAGAAACGGCAGGCGCCGCTCGTTGAGCAGCCAATACAGCACCAGTCCCAGAGAATATATATCCGCCGTGCTGCCGTATGGACGGCTGCTGAAAACCTCGGGAGCCATATAGTTGTAAGTGCCGATCATCGTCCCGTTCATGGTGCGCTCCATCGTCTTTGCGATGCCGAAGTCGCCGAGCTTATAATCGCCGAGATCGGAGACGAAAATGTTCTGCGGCTTTATGTCCCTGTGGACAATGCTGAAGCGGCTGCACAGTTCGAGCGCGGAGGTGAGATCGAGTGCGATCTTTACTACGGTCTCCTCGCTTACATGTTCCGGCAGAGCCTTCGTGAGCGGCGTCAGCAGCTCCATGCGGATGAAGATATCCCAGCCGAGGCCGTCGGCATGGCGCACCTTCCGGTAATCGTCGCAGCTGACGACATTGGCTGTCCCGTTCAGCTTGCGCATGAGCGAATACTCGGAGACGATGTCGTTGGAGTACTTTTCAAGAGTACGGGTGATGCTCTCGGTGTCATAGCCCTCGGAATACATCGTCTCGATGACTCCGGGATTCTGCGGGATGGAAATGACCTTCATTGCGGCTCTTTCTATTTCGCCGTTGCAGTCGCAGCGCGCGATCTCATATACCGCGCCATAGCCGCCGCGCCCTATAATGCGCACGGTCTCCCAGCCCGGCCATACCGGATATAGGTTCCCCATGTGTTTATCTCCTCTCGAAAGTGCGCAGACGCACTTTTTATCTGCCGTGCTTATAATTCCGCGCCGGGGATCAGTATCCTGCGCGCCTCTATTTTGCAGCTGACGTCGCTCAGGGCGGAGACGATCACGCCCGTGGCCTCGTTCTGTGCATGGACATATTCGCCGTCTCCGATGTATATCCCGACGTGGCCGATCCATGAGCCGCCGTTATAAAAGCACAGAATATCGCCCGGCTCGAGGGCGTCAGGCTCGACGTGCTCGCCGTTCTTGGCCTGAGCCGCGGCGGTACGGTCGAGCCGGTAGCCGAAGCTGCCGTAGGTGTAGTACACGAGCCCGGAGCAGTCAAAGCCTGTGTCGGGCTCCTTGCCGCCGTAGAGGTAGTTATAACCGACATATTGCAGCGCGAACTCCGCCACCTTTTTGCCCATTGCGTAGGTCGGGCTTTTCGTCGGCACGGGAGTGGGCGTCGGCGAGGACGGGACTTCGGAAGACGGTGCCGGACTTGCCCCGGCCGCCGGTGAGGCGGAGGGCGCGGCCGTGGGCTTCGGGGACGCGGATGCCGCGGACTTGAGGTGGCTCTGGGCGTAGTCCGCCATCAGCGTGCAGTAATCCGCGAGGGCATTGTCGCTGTCGGGCGAGTTGTCGGTAAACATGACGATGGCGATAGGCTCATCGGTATAGACGACAGCGCAGTCGTTCTGGTACCGCTTGCCGTAGCTCGGATCAGACAGGTAGCCGTACTTGTGGGCGACGGCATATTTCTGCTCATGGTAATTGAAAAAGCGCTCCGGCTCCGCTTCAAGCATACGGTCGATAAGTCCGGGGAACCGCTCCTGATTTTCGTACAGCGTGCGCAGGCAGAAGATCATCTGCTCGGCGGTGAAGAAGTTGTTCTCATAATATTTCGCATCGACCGTGTCGGGATCCTCGCCCATGTACTGGCATATCGCGCGGCGGTAATCGTTGTAAGTGCCGATCTCGTTGATGAGCAGCTCCGACTTGCCGTTGCTGGAGCGGACGATGCTGCCCTCAAGGATATCGGAATACTTCACGCCGCCGATCTCCGTGTCCCAGTCCATTTCACCGTTATATACCTTCTCGGTGAAATACATATTCAGCGGCACCTTATACATACTGCATGCCACCATATACTCCCCGCCCTTGTAAAAGTGCTCCTCGCCGGTGACAAGGTTGCGGTAGCCGAGGGTTATCGAGCAGGACTTGTTGCGGTCTTCATATTTGTCGAGAAAGTCCGCGATGATCTTGTCCCAGCTCCCGTCGTCCTCCGCCGGGGAGGCAAGCGCGGCAGACGGAAATGCCGATATCAGGCACAGTGCCGCAAGGAAGCCGATGACAAATTTCTTTATATTCAGCATATATTGTGTTCCTTTTTACGTGTTGACTAAAGTATATCCTCAGATGCGTATTCAGTCAATACGAAATCTTTTACAGGCAAAAAAAACGAGCGCCCCACAGACTGTGGGGCGCTGTTTATAAAGAGAACAAAAATGAAAAAAGATCGCTCTGCACTTGCAAGTATAATATAGCAGAAAGATGTTTCAGGTTTAAGCGGTAAGATGTTTCGTAAAAGTAAAACATGTCAGGCAAAGCGCTCCGCGATGGCAATAAGGCTCATGACATCGTTGAGCGTCGCCTCATAATCGCCGGGGCTTCGCGCACCCAGCATATCGACCGGGAGTGCCGCCCTGTCCGTAGAGAACATGGCGCTCACGCCGATGTCGTATACTGCCACGGCGGAATCCGCAATTCCCCCGGCGATGGCAATGAGCGGTATGCCCTTTGCTCTGGTGCGCCGTGCGACGCCGGAGATGACCTTGCCGTCCGCACTCTGGGAGTCTATGCGCCCCTCACCGGTGATGACGAGGTCAGCTCCCTCAAGCTGCCGGTCAAAGCCCGTGACATCGAGCACCGCGTCGATACCGGACTGTATCGTCCCGCCGAGCAGCGCGGCGCAGCCCGCGCCCATGCCGCCCGCCGCGCCAGCGCCGGGCATCATGCTTACATCGATACCGAGCTGAGAGCGTATCACATCTCCAAAGTGCCGCAGTCCCGCGTCAAGTCTCTTCACCTTTTCTGCGTCCGCGCCCTTCTGCGGAGCGAAAACGTATGCCGCGCCGGCCGGGCCGTAAAGCGGGTTCGTGACGTCGCACATGATCGTAAGCTCCACGCCGTGAAGAAGCTCTTCGGCTCTGGCGGTATCGATGCGCGCTATGCGTCCGAGCGTATCGCCGACGGGGACGAAGCTCTGCCCGTCCGCGTCAAGAAAGCCGACACCGAGCGCCGCAGCGCAGCCGCAGCCGCCGTCATTCGTGGCGCTGCCGCCGAGACCGAGGAGTATCCTTTTGCAGCCGGAGCCCACAGCGTGAGCGATAAGCTCGCCGACGCCATAGGTCGTCGCAGTGCCGGGGCAGCGGCGAGCTCCGACCTGCGGCAGACCTGCCGCGGCGGCCATCTCTATTATTGCAAGCTCGTCGAGACGCGCGTATGCGGCGGCGGACTTTTCGCCCAGCGCGTTCGTGACCGTGACCTCATCGCGCTGCGCGCCCATGGCCTGAATGAAGCAGTCCACCGTGCCCTCGCCGCCGTCGGCCACTGGGATGCAGACGACCTCACAGGCGGGGAAGTGCCGCGGTATCACCCGCTGAGCGATGGCGCATATCTCACGGCTCGAAACGGTTCCCTTGAACGAGTCGGACACAACCACGCATTTTTTCATTTCACGCTCCTGCTCCGTTTATGACGTTGACCGGGCTGCCCTCGATGTATGCGCGCACGTTCTGCTCCGTGCAGACCATGATGCGCTCCCGCGCCTCCTTGGATGCCCAGCTTATATGCGGGGTGATGATGCAGTTTTTCGCGGACAGCAGGGGATTGTCGCCCTTTATCGGCTCGGTGGACACAACGTCCACGCCTGCCGCGGCGACCTTGCCGCTGTTGAGCGCGTCGGCAAGATCCTGCTCGACGACGAGCCCGCCGCGGCTGTTGTTGATTATGATAACGCCGTCCTTCATCTTGGCGATGCTGTCCTTGTTTATTATGCCCTGCGTCTCAGGGAAGAGCGGGCAGTGCAGCGCGATGACGTCGGCGCGCGCGAACAGCTCGTCCTGCTCCACGTACTCGGCGATCGCGCGTCCGGTCTCCGTCGGGCGGCTGCCGGAAGCGAGCACCGTCATGCCAAGCGCCTTGGCTATGCGCCCGGTCTGCTGCCCTATGCGCCCGAAGCCGATTATACCGAGCGTCTTGCCGTCAAGCTCGATGAGCGGATAGTCCCAGAAGCACCAGTCCTCCGCGTGCTCCCAGCGCCCTTCGTGTACGGCCTGAGAGTGGTGCGCGATGTGGTGGCATATCTCAAGCAGCATCGCTATTGCAAACTGCGCGACGGCGGCCGTGCCGTAGGCCGGGACGTTGCTGACCGGGATGCCGCGGTGCTTTGCGTATTCATAGTCGACGACGTTATAGCCCGTCGCGGTGACGGAGATGTATTTAAGGTTGGGGCAGGCATCAATGACCGCGGCGCTTATCTGCGCCTTGTTTGTGATGACGATCTCCGCCGTGCCTATGCGGCGGATGATCTCTGACTCATCGTCGGGGCAGCGGTCATAGACCGTATATTCGCCGAGCTCACCGAGCCAGTCCCAACTCAGGTCGCCGGGGTTTTCCGGATGTCCGTCAAGAACGACTGCTTTCATTGTCAGTTCCTCCGTTTCTTTTTTCTTAAGTATAATTGATTCAGCCGTCGAATGCTACAACAAATTTTCTCCGACGGCTTGAAAAACACCGCAGATTATGTAATGATATGTCATACGATAATCGAAAGCGCCGGTCGGCGCGGGAGGAAAGCTATGAAGAAATACGCTCTGGTAATGATAGATATGCAGCGCGGGTTCATCGACCCGTCATCGCCGCTGTGCATCCCCGCCGCGGCGGCGACCGTCCCGGCCTGCGCCGAGGTCATAAGGCTCTGCCATGAAAAGGATGTCCCCGTGTTTTATACGACGCGCCATTACAGAGCCGACGGCAGCGATGTTGAAAAATGCCGCCGCGATGTGTGGCTCGCGGGCGGCAAGCCGCTGTCCGAGACGTGTGAAGAGTGCATGTCGGACGCGTACCCTGAGGAGTTTGAGGTCAGGGAGAGCGATTACCGCATCGTGAAGCCGCGCTTTTCCGGCTTCTTCGGCACACCGCTTGACCTGATACTGCGCAGGCTCGGCGTGGACACCGTCATCCTCGCCGGCACAACGACGCCGAACTGCATCCGCACCAGCTGCTATGACGCGCTCTCGCTGGACTATGACGTCATCGTCCTGTCTGACTGCACCTCGTCCGTGACCGAGGAGGTGCAGCGCGCAAACCTCGGCGATATGGAGCGCATCGGCGCGCGCATCGAGACCGTCGGAAGCCTCAGTGCTCTTCTTGGATAAGTCTGGAAACAGGTCTTTTAATTGACGAACTTCACGGAATGTTCTTCAAAACTTCAAAAAAAGTCAAACTGGCTCTCATAATTTCCTTAAAAATGCCTGATAATATATGCCCATACCGCGAGGGGCGAGAGGTTTCCGCGGCAGGTAAGAGGGACGGGGACTGAGCCCCATGTGTCCCGCAGGCAGATCGGTTAAGACCGACACAGACCGAAAGGAGATCGAATATGAAGAACATTCTTAATAAATACGAAGCACTCAAGGCAGCTCTGGAGGAGCTTGGACTCGACGCAGAGACCAGCCGCGCGCTCTCGCTCGAATACCGCGGCGCATACTGCGAGGTCGTTATCGGTACCGAGTGGCTCAACTATGACTGCTACATCGACCGCGTCACCGGTGAGCTTGCGGGCATTGACACCACGCCGCAGGATGACCCGGAAGCATTCGAGGGCGACCTGTGCGCGGAACTGCTGCGCGAGGAAGCAAAGGCGGCCTAATAAAAATCAATAAATCAGGCGCGCCGCATACGCATTGCGGCGCGCCATTTTTATGGTATAATAGCGGCAGAACATTTTTGAGAGGTCAGCGCTTATGCCGGAATACAGACACATACAGCGGCAGTTCGGGCCGGTGTATGATGAAAATTCTAAAATACTCATCCTCGGCAGCTTCCCATCGGTCAAGTCCAGGGAGGTCAATTTCTTCTACGGCCATCCGCAGAACCGCTTCTGGCCGCTCATGGCGCGCGTGCTCGGCTGCGCCGTGCCGCGGAGCATCGAGGAAAAGAAGACCATGCTGCTCTCGAACGGCGTCGCGCTGTGGGATGTGCTCGATTCCTGCGACATCATCGGCTCCAGCGACAGCAGCATCAGAAACGCCGTGCCGGTCGACATCGCGCTCATCCTGCGCGCGGCGGATATTCGGCGCGTCTACTGCAACGGCACGGCGGCATATGAGCTGTTCATGAAGCACCTCGCGCCCGTCTGCGGCATGACGCCGGTGAAGCTGCCGTCGACCAGTCCCGCGAACGCCGCGTGGACGATGGACAGACTGTACGAGCAATGGAAACAGATACTCACAGACTAAAGGAGACACACATGAAGCACTGCATAATCGCAAAATTCAATGACACTGTGACCGACAAGGCGGCCATGATCGACCGTGTAGAAGCGCTCTTTTCTTCCGCCCCGGCGATGGACGGCATACACGGCCATACCGTGCTGAGAAACTGCGTCGACCGCGAGAACCGCTATGACCTCGCCATAGTCATTGACATGGACAAGGCAGCGCTCCCAGCATGGGACGCGTCTGAGCTGCACCGCGAGTGGAAAAGCCGCTTCGGCTCTTATCTCGCGTCCAAGGCGATATTCGATTTTGAGTGATTAATCTATCGGGTACAGCTCCTGATTTTCGCTCAGGCAGAAGTATGTAGTCCCAAGACGGCGGTCGGTGTACATCGTGAACGGCTCTCCTTGTAGGTCGTTTGACTGAAAGACCACGCTCGGCACCATTCTGCGCTCTCCGCACAGCAGACGCAGCGCTGCGTCGACGCATTCCTCTGTCGGCACCAGCCCGGCAAAGCGCGCGGAGTTTACACAGGCGTACTGCCCCTTCTGGTAAATGACGTCATGTATACTGTCCGGGTACTCTGGCGACGCGGCGCGGTTCATGATGACCTCGCCCACGCATATGCGGAACTCGTCCGTGAGCCAGTCGCTCCCCGCCTCGTAGCATATTACCTTCGATAGCAGATACAGATCATCAAAGCTTATTTTGCCGGGGTCAGGCTCCGCGGCGGACGCGTCTATTACGGCGTTGCGCTTTTCCTCGGCGCTCCTCCCGGCCTCGACGTCTCCCGCCTCCGCGGCCTCGGTCATTTCGTTCAGGTAATATGCCGCAAGGTCGGCTTCATAGCTGATGCTGCCGCCGGTCATCAGATCAAAGATGCTCCTGTGCTCTTCGCTCTGCACCTCCGGCTCCGGGTCAGCGGCGTCCGGGCTCTCCTGCGGCTGATCCCCGGCGGCGCTGCCGGGCGTTTCTTCGGGGGCGATCTCTTCGGCCTCCTCAGGCTCCGGTGATGCGGGAAGCTCCATGCTTTCCTCAACGGGAGCGGTCGGCTGCGGCAGCGCGGGAGAAGGCTCCGGCGCGCGGTCGAGAGCCGAGCCGCCAGCGGCCAGGGCGATAAACAACACGATAACAGAGGCAATGATCCTTTTCATGCTTCCACCTCCTGCCGCCAAGTATAACAGCGCAGGCGGAAATAAATTGTCGGATCATGCGGGGAAATAGAAATAGCACCGCCGTGGCTGGGTTATACCCGGCCGCGGCGGTGTTTTTACGTATTTACTTGCTGCCCGTTCGGAGCTTACGCGATGGGCAGGTACTTCTTGAGAAGGACTTCCGCTTCCTTGGCGTTGGGGATCGCGTACCAGGTGAGCGCATCGCAGTCGAGAGTGTCAGCATCGAGTCTCAGACCGAGAGCTGCATCGCCGCGCCATTTGTCGGTTTCGGCCTTTACCGAAGAGGGGCCGCAGAGCAGCGTGGTGTGGCCGTCATCGTCGGTCTTGAGCTCAGCGACCTTGATCTTGCCGAACTCTATGCCCTTGGCATCGTCCTTGATGGTGATGAGGCGCTGATTCGTGATGACATACTCGACCTTGCGGCGGAGAGTATTGGCATGCAGGAAGGGGCTGGCAAGCGCATAAGCCAGGATGGCAAGGATTATAACGATGATGCCCGGCTTGACGCCTGCGCCGCTGTTGTTGACGGTCACTATGTAGGCGATGATAAGTGCGAGGGAAACAACGATCTTGATTATCTCGCCCTTGACTATCACGGGCTTATGGGTTTTGTCCAGGGTCTCAAAGGCTTCGGGCTTACCCTTCCAAAGGACTTCTTCTCCGGTCTCCAGAACCGAGCTCAGCATATCTTCCATACAGATCCTCCACAATTTACTATAATTTTTTGCGTATTCGGGGACGATCGCGTCCTCCTGTTACTGATTATATGATAGCAAATTTCAGATAAAATCAGTGCAAAGAACTAAACACCCAGCGTTAATTTTTTGCAAACCGGGAATGCCGCTCTGACAGTAAAAAACCGCCGCCGACGAACGGCACGGGTGACGCGCGGCATAGTTTGCCGGAAACGTCCCGTACCGCCGCTGGCGGCGGAAAAAAGAGGAAGGAAAAGAATCAAATCAAATTTATAGCAGCTGACCCCAGTAACTCAAATCGAAGCCCAGCGGAGCTGGTTCGTCAATCGCCTTCTATCATGCGGTAGCCTACGCCGACCTCGGTGAATATGTAGTGCGGCTCGGCGGGGTTCTTCTCGATCTTGCGGCGGATGTTCGCCATGTTGACGCGCAGTATCTGGTTGTTGCCCTTGCTCTGCGGCCCCCACAGCTCCTTCATGATGAAGTCATAGGTGAGCACCTTGCCCGCGCACTTGCCCAGCAGCGCGACGATCCTGTACTCATTCTGCGTGAGGTGGCAGTTCTCGCCCGCGATGAGCACCTGGTGCTTGTCGTAATCTATGGTCAGGTCGCCTGCGACGAACTTGCCGGTGTTGACAAGAGCCTCGTTAGAAAGCCCGGAGCGGGTGTGGCGTATCGCGACGCGCACTCTCGCGAGCAGCTCCGCCGCGCTGAAGGGCTTGGTGACATAGTCGTCCGCACCCATGTCGAGCGCCTGCACCTTGTCGCGCTCATAGCTGCGTGCGGATACGACGATGATCGGCAGGCTCGTCCACGAGCGCACGGCCTTTATTATCTCCATCCCGTCCATATCCGGCAGGCCGAGGTCGAGCACCACGAGATCCGGGCAGTGCGAGCTTATCATCGAGAAGGCCTCGTTCCCGGTGCTTGCTGTTATGACATCGTAGCCGTTTGCGGTGAGTATCGCTTTTATAAGGCCGGAGATGCTTTTTTCGTCCTCCACAACGAGAACTCTATCCTTGATTGTCATAGCTTGTGCCTCCTAACGGTAAAGTAAAGGTAAACATCGCGCCGCCCTCCGGGAGATTTTCTGCGTATATATCTCCCCCGTGAGCCGCAACTATGGTCTTGCATACGCTCAGGCCGATGCCCATGCTGCGCGTGGTATCGGCGGATTTGTTGCCGGAGAGCTGGAGACTGCCGTCAAAGAGATGGGGCAGAGTCTCCGCGTCTATACCGCGCCCGTTGTCGGCGACGCTGACTATCGCCCTGCCGTCCTCCTCGCGCGCCCTGATCGTTATCTGGCTGACATTCCCGCCGTGGACTACGGCGTTATCCATGAGGTTTATAAGCACCTGCTCGATGAGCATCGCATCCATCGGCAGAAAGATCATCGTGTCCGGAACGGAGACGGAGACCGGGACATTGTCATGGCGCTTTTTGAAGGTCATGACCGCTTCGCTCAGAACTTCTTCGAGGATCTCGTCGTTCTTCGTGATGCCGCCCATGTCTGCGCCGTTCATGCGCGTTATGGACAGAAGATTCTCCACCATGCGGCAGAGCCATTCGGCGTCCTGCTTGGCGTCAAGCAGAAGCTCATTCTTCTGCTGCTTGGTCAGCACCTCGTCGCCCTCAAGCACTGTCGATATCGAGCCGCTTATAGCCGTCAGCGGTGTGCGCAGGTCGTGCGATATCGCACGCAGAAGGTTTGCCCGCATCTTCTCTCGCTCCGATTCCATGCGCAGAGTTTCCTGCGCCTTGAGACGGGCGGTGAGCGTCGATGTGGCAAAGCCGACGGCGAGCATCGTCATGAACGTGAGCGGGTAGCCGTAGATCGTGAAGTCCAGCTTCAGGTACGGAAAGGTAAATGCGAAGTTAACGAACACGACGCTGACGAAGGCTGCGAGGAAACCGTAAAAATAACCGTCGGTCGACAGGGAGATGAT